>JBEIHL010000178.1:0-6584 GCA_040381375.1 Opitutaceae bacterium | reverse complement strand
TACCCCACCATGAATCCTGCCTCTTCCCTTCCTCCGGTCCGACCCCTGCGCAACGCCGTGGCGGCACAGCCTGGCTTTCGCGTCTGGGCCTCAGCGACCCTCGCCCTCAGTCTGTGGTGCGCATCCAGCGCAGCCGGCCAGGGGGTGACCCCGCGGCCACCAGTGATTCCCACCAAGCCGGCCAGCGCCCCGGCGGACGAGGCGATTCAGCTCACGCCGTTTCAGGTCGTCGCCGACGAGCGCGGCTACCAGGCGTTCAACACGCTCTCGGGTACGCGGCTCAACTCGAAGCTCGAAGACCTCGGCTCCTCGATCACGGTCGTCACCAAGCAGCAGCTCATCGACACGGCGGCGATCGATATCAACGACGTGTTTCTCTACGAGGCGAACACCGAGGGCACGGGCAACTTCACGCAGTTCAACACCAACCGCACCGGCGGGGTGCAGGACAACGTCTCGGCCGATCCGCAGACCGCCAATCGCATCCGCGGCATTGGCGGCGCCGGCGCTTCCGGCACCGGCGTTAACACCAATTCCACCTTCGGCGCGAACACCGCGATCGGCAACTTCGCCAGCAACGCCAAGGTCCCGCTCGACCTCTACAATATCGATTCCGTCGAAATCAACCGCGGCCCCAACTCGAGCCTCTTCGGCATCGGCAACAGCGCCGGGTCGGTCAACCTCGTGCCCACGCAGGCCAATCCGAGCCGCGCCGTGTCGGGGTTCACTTTCCGCCTCGACAGTTTCGGCGGCCACCGCGAGAGCCTCGATCTCAACCGCCCGCTGATTGCCAACAAACTCGCGCTGCGCGTCGCGGCGGTGAATGAGAGCAAGGGCTTCACGCGCAAGCCCTCCTCGGAACGCATCCGCCGCGGGCAGATCTCGTTTCTCGCCCGGCCGTTCGCCAGCACCACGATCACCGGCAGCGCCGAGCGCTACACCAACTTCGCGCGCCGGCCCAACTCGCTCACGCCGCGCGATGCGATCTCCGAGTGGATTGCGTCGGGCAAACCGTCGTGGGACCCGACCACGCAGACGGTCACGCGCAACGGCGTGCGTTCGGGGCCGTTTCCCGTCGCACAGGACGCGAACCTCCCGGCCGGGCTGATGAGCGGTGCGACCAATCTCACGGGCCGGCTTTCCGCGTGGATCGAGGACAGCCAGGTGAAGTTCTACACCCAAAACGCGATCGGCAACCGCATCACGGCCGGCACGCCCACGCCCTTCACCCAGAACAGTCCGGTGCGCTACCTCGAGAGCGGCACATTCCTGATCCGCAACAAGGGCGGCCTATTCCCGCTCTACATCGCGCCGGCGATCAAGGACAAGTCGGTCTACGACTGGTCGTCGATCAACGCTTCCGCCGCCAACCACAGTATCGACACGGCGAATACCTATCGCGTGGAGGCCGAGCACTACTTCCTCAAGACGCCGCAGCACGTCATCGCCGCCCGCGCCGGTTGGTTCCGCCAGGAGTTTTCCCGCACGCAGTATCAGTTTCTCGATAACACCGACTCGGTGCTCTACGTCGACGTGAACGAGAAGCTGCTCGACGGCCGCCCCAATCCGTACTTCCAGCGGCCGTACGTCCAGGCCGTCACTCCTCTGCGTGGCATCACCCCGGAAATCGGCGACACGCAGAACGCCGACCTCGCCTATCAGTTCACGCCGCAGAACTCGCCCCGTTGGCTGGCGTGGTTCGGCCAGCAGCGGCTTGGGCTCCACGGCGAAACGCGCCGCAGCGACACGACCAACTTCCGCGACGCCGAGACCGTCTCCAACTCGACCGGCTGGGCCGCCGTCACTCTGCAGGGTGTTGGTGTGACGCGGGCTTCCATCCAGCGATTCTATGTCGGCGACACGCAGGGCACGAACTTCGATCGCGGCCCATCGCCGATTAATGACATCACCGGCCAGCACTCGCTGACGTGGTTCAACAATCTCACTGGCCAGTGGGTCAACGAGGGCGTCACGGTGGCCGATCTGCCCATTACGGGCACGAACAGCACGCGCGTGGAGGTGCGCACGCTCAGCGGCACGCTGCAGAGCTATTTCTTCAACGACCGGATCGTCACCACCTACGGCTTCCGGCGCGACCGCCAGCGCACGCGGCAGTCGAACGGCATCGCGTTCGACGCTGCCGCCGGCCGCATCACCAACGCGGCCCTGTCCGTCTGGAACCCGTGGGTCGACCAAAGCGGCGACACCAAGACCTTCGGCGTCGTCGCCAAACCCACGCGTTGGTTAAATGTTTTCTATAACCGCTCCGACAGCTTCGCCCCGGCACCGGCGCTGCAAACCCTCTTCGGCGACCCGCTGCCGAATCCGAAAGGTACCGGCAAGGACTACGGCGTCAGCTTCACTGCGCTGGACAACAAGCTCAGCGTGAAAATCAACCGTTACCAGGCGACCGACCTCAACTCCCGCGGCAACGAGGCCGGCACGATCGGCCAGCGCACCCTCCGCCTCGAGGGGCGGCTGAACAACGGCACCAACTTCGGTTTCGCCCTCCGGCCGTGGGCGGAGAATCTGGCGCGCAGCCGGTTCGCCCGCCAGGGCATCGCCTCGCCCAGCGCCGCCCAAGTGCTCACGGCCACCGCGGCAATCATGGGCATGCCCGAGTCGTGGCTTGCACGGCTCGGCGACAACATCACGGGCCTCAGCACCGACGGCCTCACCGATGTCACGTCGCGCGGCTACGAAATCGAAGTCACGTACAACCCCACGCGAAACTGGCGCATCAAGTTCAACGTCGCCCAACAGCAGGCCATCGATTCGAACATCTCTCCAGATACCGTGAATTTTTGGACCGCACGTCTGCCCGTCTGGTCGACGCTCAAGGACGACAACGGCCAGCTCTGGTGGACGTCTGTCGCCACGACGAACCTGTCCGGCACGGTGAACAACGCGAGGGACTACTACCTCACCCAGCTTCTCGCGCCCTATCAGCTCGCGGTCGCGAACCAGGGCAAGCCGCGTAGCCAGGTGCGCGAATGGCGTTGGAACGCGCTCACGAACTACACGTTCGCCGAGGGGAAACTCCAAGGCCTCGGCGTCGGTGGCGCCGTGCGCTGGCAAGACAAGGCCTCGATCGGCTTTCTCGGCGCGGCGCCGGAGTCTGATGGCGTCGTGCGCTCGCTCGATGCGAACCAACCCGTCTACGACCGCGCGCGCTTCGCCGTGGATCTCTCCACGAGCTACGGCTTCCGGCTCTTCCGCGACCGCGTGCGGGCCCGCGTGCAGTTGAACGTCCGTGACGTGCTCGAAGACGGCCGGCTGCAGCGGGTCGCAATCAACCCGGACGGTTCCACCTACGCCTACCGCATCATCGATCCGCGGCAGGTTATCCTGAGCACGTCTTTCGATCTTTGAGTGCCGGGGACCGACGAACCCCGGTCCATCCCGCCCCGGTCCACGCTCACTCAACCCTATTCTGATGCTTATGTGCCCTCCGTTGTCAGGCGCACTCGCGCTGACGGTCCTGGCGGCACTGGTGAGTTTGCCCACCCGCGCGGCCGAGCGCGCTCCCAACATCCTCCTCATCGTCGCCGATGATCTCGGATACGGTGAGTTGAGCTGCCAGGGGTACACGTCGCAGGTCCCCACGCCACACATCGACAGTATCGCGCAGAACGGCGTGCGGTTCACGAGTGGCTATGTGAGCGGTCCGTACTGCAGCCCGACTCGCGCGGGCCTGATGACCGGCCGCTACCAGCAGCGGTTCGGCTACGAACTCAATCCCGGCCCCGCTCATCTCACCCCGCCGACCGTCGGGCTCCCGACGTCCGAGAAAACGATCGGCGACCGCTTGAAAGCCGCCGGCTACGTGACGGGTTGGATCGGCAAGTCGCACCTCGGCTACGCGCCGCAGTTTCATCCGCTGAAGCGGGGTTTCGATGAGTTCTTCGGATTTCTCGGCGGCAAGCACGACTTCCTTGATGTCGATGCGGAGCCGACCGACCCCATCCTCCGCGGCACGGAGCGCATCCGCTCCCTCGACTATCTGACCGACGCCTTCGGCCGGGAGACGTCGGCCTTCATGGCCAAACACAAGGGGCGGCCCTGGCTCTGTTATCTCGCTTTCAACGCCGTGCACGCGCCACTGCAGGCAACCGAAAAATACCTCGAACGTTTCAAGCACATCGACGACCCGAAGCGACGCAGCTACGTTGCGTTGCAATCCGCGATGGATGACGCGGTCGGCGTTGTGCTCGCCAGGCTCCGCGAGCTGAGACTGGAAGAGGACACCTTGATTTTCTTTCTCAGCGACAACGGAGGCCCCACGCCGAGCACCACCTCGAGCAATGGTCCGCTCCGCGGTTTCAAGTCCCAGACCTGGGAGGGCGGTATCCGCGTTCCGTTCATGATCCAATGGAAAGGCCGCCTTCCGGCCGGCAAGGTCGACGACCGCCCCGTGATTCAGCTGGATATTCTGCCGACCGCGCTCGCCGCCGCCGGCATCGCGGTCCAACCGGAATGGAAACTCGACGGCGTGAACTTGCTGCCGTTTCTGACCGGCAAAAACACCGGCGCGCCGCACGAGGCGCTTTACTGGCGCTTCGGCCCGCAGCTCGCGCTACGCATGGGCGATTGGAAAATCCTGAAAGCTCCCGGCGCCGGCGTGGATCCGGAAAAGCCGCGCGATGGCAAAGCCACCACCGCCGGCGTCCACCTCTACCATCTGCGCCAGGACCGAGGAGAGACAGAGAATCTCGCTGCGGAGCGCCCGGAAAAGGTCCGCGAGCTCGTCGCAGTCTGGGAAAAGCTGAACCGCGAAATGATCGACCCGCTTTGGCGGGACGGTGCCGCTGAGCGGGGAACGGCGGGCAAAGCCGAAAAGAAAGCCGGCCAGGACTAGCCGGCGGTCCCGGCCTCCCGGGATCCTCGGTCGCCCCGCCGCTACGGCGACGGGGGCCCGATCTTCAGATTCTTCACGATAAGATGGCTGCGTACCGTGCGGATCGCGAACCAGCCGGCGGTCAGTGGTGAAGGATCGGTGAACGAGAATATCTTTTCGCCGTCCCGGTAATACTCCGCCACGCCGTCTTTCGCCACGAGCCGGATGCGGTAGGTGCGGTTTCCTTCCAACAGGAACTGCTTTTCGCTTCGATCGTGCTCCGGGAGCAGCGGCCGCGCCGCGGTGCCGTCGTAGCGGCGAAAGCGCGTGGTCGTGTTGTTGTTGCCGCCGCAGCCGACGTAGTAGGTTAGCAACGAATCGTAGTCGGAGAACTTCCCCGTCCGCGCCTGACCCGGGGCAAACGGCGCCGCTGTCGAGCGTGGATCCTGCGCCATCCAAAAACAGTTCAGATCCGAGACGCGGTCGGTCTTGCCGCCCGCCATCACCACGGTCACGTCGTAGCTGATCTCGACCGGAGCGACGAGCCGCTCGGACCACCAGGCGGTGCAACCGCCGGCATCCTGAATCA
Organism: Opitutaceae bacterium; assembly: GCA_040381375.1. Taxonomy (GTDB): domain Bacteria; phylum Verrucomicrobiota; class Verrucomicrobiia; order Opitutales; family Opitutaceae; genus ER46. Next base: position 1,158 of record JBEIHL010000178.1, on the reverse strand, counting down.
CGAGCACCCCGTCACGCTGGGTCGCGGTACCCGGAGCGACCTGTTCGATCTTCCATTCCGGCTTCGACTCGGCGGCGTTCCCACCCGCGGCCAGCCCAAGCAGAATCACGGTCAAGACGAGTGCACGATCGAAATTCACCTGCGCAGCCGAGCACATCCGGCACACTCAATCCAGCTCCGCTCGGTGGCTGTTTACGCTCGCGACTCGACCTCCGGCCGGAGCTTGGAGCGATGCCCAAGGGTTAGACCGACCCCCTGGGTCCTGGCCCACGCCCGGCCTCGGCGCGCTCCCAAAAGGTGATTTGTCAACCGGCCCGCACTTGGCCTGCCAACCGTCGGTCCGGCGGAGGCTGGCGGAGAGGGAGGGATTCGAACCCTCGGTACCCTTGCGAGTACACATGCTTTCCAAGCATGCGCATTCGACCACTCTGCCACCTCTCCGTGGTGCCTGATCGACCTCCTTTACGGTGGTCCATCGCTGGGCGAAGCGGACAAAGAAGGTTCATGCTCCCCTACGGTCAACTGCAAATCCCGGATTGGGCCGATGAGCCCGGCTTGCCCGGCAAAGTAGCCGCTTAAATCTATTGGTTTCAGTCGCGCTGTCGGCAGGGCACGTGCTTTCTACTATCCGGGGCGGCTTGGTAGTTTCTGTAAAACCTCCTTGCGCGTCGTCCCCGCGCTCCCAAACCTGAAAAGGATTTTCTCTCTCCAACCACCAACAAGCCGCCCACCATGGTCACACCGAGCCAAGAGCTAGGCTACAACAGCAAGGTCGAAGGGGGAGTCATCGTTTCGCGGGCGGATGCCGCCATCAACTGGATCCGGACCAATTCGATGTGGCCGATGCCCATGGGGCTCGCCTGCTGCGCGATCGAGCTGATGGCCGTGGGTGGGGCGCGCTTCGACATCGCTCGCTTCGGGGCGGAAGTGATGCGGTTTTCACCGCGGCAAGCCGACTGCATGATCGTCGCCGGCACGGTAACCTACAAAATGGCTCCGCAGGTGCGCCGGATCTACGACCAGATGTGCGCACCGAAATGGGTCATCGCCATGGGCGCCTGCGCCAGCTCGGGCGGGATGTACCGGAGTTACGCGACCCTGCAGGGCGTGGACCGGATCGTGCCCGTCGATGTTTATGTGTCCGGGTGTCCCCCGCGG
>JBEIHL010000177.1:0-6586 GCA_040381375.1 Opitutaceae bacterium | reverse complement strand
GCGCGCGGGGCGCGGGCGCGGTGCCCTTGACCAGATCCTCCACGATCACGTGCGCGGCCCCGTGTTTGCCCTGCTGAAAAAAGGCGGCGGCCAGCCCGAGTTTCGCCGGCACGCTGGACGGCTCGACGGCCAGCGCGCGCTTGAACAGCGCCTCGGCCTCGCTGAAGCCGCCGCTGCGCAGAACGATCTCCGCCACGTGCAGCAGCAACGGCGCGTTGTCCGGCGAGAGGCGGAGGGCTTCGCGGAGGGCAGGCGGGACGAGCGGGGAATCGAGCGCGTCGGACATCTCGCGCAATCAAGCGGTTGCCCGCCGATCGGCCGAGCTATTTCTTGCTCTTTTCGACGGGAGGAACATCCGCCGCGCGGGTGGGCAACCCGGCGTCGGTCCAGCCCTTGAGATTGCCGGCGTTCGCCGCGTTGACGCCCTTGGCGGCCAGGGCCGCGGCGACGGCGCCGGAGCGGTTGCCGGAACGGCAATAAACGAGCACCTGCTTGCCGGCGTTCTTCGCCAGAAAATCCTTCCACTGCTTCTGCTCGCCGTCGAAATCACTCTTCGACAGCAGGACCGCCGGAGCGGCCACGCCCGTCTCCTTCCACTCCGCCGGTTCACGGCAGTCGACGAGCACCGCCTTGCCTTCGGCGACGAGGCGGGCAGCGTCCTTGGGGGAGATCTTCGGGGCATCGGCGGCCGAAAGAGTCAGGCCGAACAGCAAAGCGGTGAGCGTGGCGAGCAGGGCAGATAGTTTCATGGGCGTCCAAACGATGCACGGCTCCGATCGCCGGTGCAAACCGGTATGAGGTGGAACGCGCTGTCCCCAGCGCTTTGCGGCGGAGCCGCCCGAGCCCGCCTGAAGGCAGACCGGACCTCACGCCTCGTGGTCGAGCCTGGCCCCGCTGGCACACCGGCGGTTTCAGCCGGCGCGGCCCGCTTCCTCCATGATCCGGATCATCGTGGCCTCGACTTCCAGGGCCACGGGGGCGGCGCTGGGGGAATCGAACATCGTCAGCAGCATGGTGGGTTTGATCGTCGCGAGGACCGTCTGGCCGTCCTCCTCGTAGACCGCGATCCGACACGGAAGCGCGGTCGCGATGGAGATCGCTTCGCGGAGCACCATTTGCGCCTGCCGGGGATTGCACACTTCGATCACGCGACACTCCCGGCCGAACGGGAGTCCTTTGCTTTCGATCTTCTCGCGCAGGTTGTGCGTCGCGAGCACCCCGAATTGGTGGCGCACCGCCGAATCGGTCAACTGGCGGCAGACGGTTTCCAGCGGCAAGGCGGAGTGGCGGGTGATGAGAAGGTCGTTGGGCATGGCGGCGGGGAAGGAATCCAAAAGGTGAATACGAGGCGACTATTTCCCTTGGCTGGCGAGGTGCCGCTCGATGTCGCGGTTCAGGTCGGAGAGACTGCCGGCCCCGAGAATGCCGAGGCCGAGGATGACGCGGAGGATGCGGTCGAAGCCACCAACGTTGGGTTTCATGGGAGGAGTTGTGGTTGGGGTGCGGACAAAAGGTGCCGGGTTCAGTTCGAGGGCGGCGTCACGGTCGGCCACCCCGCGTCGGCCCACTCCGAAAATGCGCCGCCGTTGGCGGTGCGAAAGCCCTCGGCGGCGAGGACCTTGGCCGCGATCATCGAGCGGCCGCCGGCGCGGCAATAGAGCACCATTTCCCGATTGGCGGCCGTCTGGAGAAACGGCTTCCAGAGCGTGCGGGGGCCGTTGAGATCGCTGAGGGGAAGCAGGGCGGCGCGCTCGGCGACGCCCTCCGTCCACTCGTCGGGCTCGCGCACATCAATGAGAATGGCTGAACCGGAACGAACCCGGTCGGCGCAGTCCGCTGGGTGAAGACGAGGAATCGAGGTGAACATGACTTTGAAAACGTGGAGGAGACTCATGCGACGGGAGCGACCGGTTCCGCGGGGCGTCGGTTGGTCATGAAATAAAGCACGGGCACCGCCATTCGGCTGATCAGCAGCGAGGCGATCTCGCCAAACATGAGACTGATGGCGAGGCCCTGGAAAATCGGGTCGGCGAGAATGACGCTCGCGCCCACTACCACCGCGAGGGCGGTGAGCAGCATCGGGCGGAAACGGACCGCGCCGGCCTCGATCACCGCGTCGCGCAGCCCCAGGCCGTGTGCGCGGCGCAGTTCGATGAAGTCGACCAGGATGATCGAATTCCGCACCACGATTCCCGCGCCGGCCATGAAGCCGATCATCGATGTCGCGGTGAAAAACGCGCCCATTGCCCAGTGCGCGGGCAGAATCCCGATCAGCGAAAACGGGATCGCGGCCATGACGACCAGCGGCGTCACGTAGCTGCGGAACCAGCCGACCATGAGCATCGCGATGAGCACGAGCACGGCGGCGAACGCGAGGCCGAGATCGCGAAACACCTCGAGCGTGATGTGCCACTCGCCATCCCACTTCAGCGCCGGCGAAAGGTCGTCGAGCGGGACATTGAGATGATAGATCGGCAGGGCCGCGGTCGTGGCGCCGAACTTGCGGGCGTCGAGGGCGCGGATGGCCCGGTCGATCCCGAACATGGCGTAGGCCGGGCTCTCGACCTCGCCGGCGACGTCGGCCGTCACATAGGTGACCGGCTTGAGGTTCTTGCGGTAGAGGCTGCGTTCGCCCGCGGTGCGCTCGATGCGCACGAGCTCGGAGAGTGGGACGAGCGAGGCCGCGCGGCCCTCCGCGGCCGGCAGGTCCGCGCGCACCTGCAGGGCCAGGAGCCGCTCCGGTTGCGAGCGTTGGGCGGCCGGCAGCTCGAATACGATCGGCACGTCCTCACGCTCGGCGGGGGCGTGCAACTGGTCGGCCGTGAAGCCCTGGGCTGCGACGGCGAGGGTGCGGGCGATCGCGGCCTCGCTGACGCCGTGGTACGCGGCCTTCAGCCGGTCGACGACAAAGCGGACCTTCGGCTGCGGGTCCTCGATGTACCAGTCGATGTCCACGATGCCCGCCGTGCGCTCCATGATGCCCCGGATCTCCCGGGCCAGCGCGACGCGCTGCGTCTCGTCGGGTCCGTAGATCTCGGCGACGATCGACTGGAGCACCGGTGGGCCGGGCGGCACTTCCGCGACGGCGACCGCGGCGCCGTGCTTCCGCGCGATGGCGGTGACCAGAGGTCGAACGCGTTTGGCGATGGCGTGGCTCTGGTCGGAGCGTTCGCCCTTGCCGACGAGGTTTACCTGAATGTCGGCGACGTTGGGTCCGCGGCGGAGGTAGGAATGGCGGACGAGACCGTTGAAGTTGAAGGGCGCGGCCGTGCCGGCGTAGATCTGGAAATCACGGACCTCGGGCACCGTGCGGATGGCATCGCCCATCTCGCGGGCAATCCGCGCGGTCTGCTCGAGCGTGGTGCCCTCCGGCGGGTTGATCACGATCTGGAACTCCGACTTGTTGTCGAAGGGCAGCATCTTGATCGTCACCGCGCCGGTGAGGACGAAAGCCACGGAGCCGAGCAGCAGCAGTGCAATCGTCGCCAGAAATCCCCAACGCCAGCGGGCGCGGTCGAGGAGCGGCCCCATCACCCGGTAGTAGAGGCGGGTGAACCAGTCCTGCGGGGCGTGTTCGTGCTCGAAGGCCAGGGCGGAACGCTCGGCCTCGGTCAGGTTTTCCTCGCAGGTGGCCCGCCGCCGCAGCACGCGCACCGCGGCCCACGGGGTGATGGTGAACGCGATCGCGAGCGAGAACAGCATCGCCGCGGTCGAGCCGATCGGAATCGGCCGCATGTACGGCCCCATCAGGCCGCCGACGAAGGCCATGGGCAGGATCGCGGCGATGACCGCCCACGTGGCGAGAATCGTCGGGTTGCCGACCTCGTCGACCGCCTCGAGGGCGATCTGGCCCAGGGATTTCTTCGACGCCCCGGGGAGGCGGACGTGGCGCACGATGTTTTCGACCACCACGATCGCGTCGTCCACCAGAATGCCGATGGAAAAGATCAGCGCGAAGAGCGTGATCCGGTTCAGCGTGTATCCATAAAGGTAAAACACGAGCAGGGTCAGCGCGAGGGTCGAGGGGATCGCGAGCAGCACGACCAGCGATTCGCGCCAGCCGAGAAAGAGCAGGATGAGGATCGCCACGCCGAACACTGCGATGCCCATGTGCAGCAGCAGCTCGTTGCTCTTCTCCGCGGCCGTGTGGCCGTAGTCGCGGGTGACCGTGAGCTCCACGCCCGCCGGCAGCAGCGTGCCGCGCAGGGATTCGGCTTTGGCGAGCACGAGGTTGACGACGTCGATGGCGTTGGCGCCGGGGCGCTTCGCGACGCTGAGCGTTACGGCCGCCTCGAGTGCCTCGGACCGGCGATCCCCGTGGAGGACGTACTGCGCCGGCTCCTCGGCGGCGTCTGTGATCGTGGCGACGTCGCGCAGGAAGACCGGCCGGCCCTCGTGCACGCCGGCGACGACGTTGCCGATGTCACGCACGTCGCGCAGAAACGCACCCGTTTCGAGCAACACCTCCGTGTTGGCAAAAGGCCGCGAGCCCGCGTGCAGTGGTCGGTTGGCCTGCTGCAGTACGGGGACGAGGTCAGCCGGGCTGAGCCGCCGCGCGGCGAGGGCGGCCGGATCGAGCGCGATGCGGACGGCCCGGCGCGTGCCACCGATGAGCGTGGTTTCGGCGACCTGGGGAATGGATTTCACCGCGTCATCGAGCTGCGCCCCCAGCCGGCGCAGCGTGAGATGATCATGCGTCGCGCTGTGGAGCGTGAGCGCGAGGATCGGAACGTCGTCGATCGTGCGTGGCTTGACCAGCGGTGGACTGACGCCCAGAGGGATCCGGTCGAAATTCGCCTGCAGCTTCTGGTTGAGGCGCACGAGTGCCGCCTCGATATCGGTGCCGACCTTGAAGCGCACGATGACGAGCGAGGCGGCGGGGCTCGAGGTGGAGTACAGGTATTCGACGCCCGGGACTTCCCAGAGCAGTTTCTCCATTGGTCGCGTGACGCGATTCTCGACCTCGGGCGCAGTGGCGCCGGGCATGCCGACAAACACATCGACCATCGGCACCTTGATCTGAGGCTCCTCCTCGCGGGGCAGCATCAGCACCGCGAACGCGCCGAGCAGGATCGACGCGATCACGGCAATGGGCGTGAGCTTCGAAGTGACGAAGAACCCGGCGACCCGGCCGGCCAGGCCGATTGGTTGCGGCGCGGGGGAGAGGGGGGAGTCGGGGCCGGTGCTCATGGGACGATTTCCAAGGGCTGGCCTTCGCGCAACGTGGCGGGCGGAGCGACAACCACGCGTTCATCGCCGGTGAGGCCGGAAAGGATTTCAACGGACGGCCGGTCGGCCGAACCATGGAGGGAACCGGACTTCACCAGGCGCAGGACCGCGCGGTTGTTGTCGCCGACGACAAAGACTCGCTCCATCTGCCCGAACGTCGAAAGCGCCGCGCCCGGGGCGAGGATGACGCGGACCGGGGCGCCGGGCAGGAGCACCCGGGCGTACTGCCCTGAGCGCACGGCGCTGCCGGCGGGTACGGTGAGGCGGGCGAGCACGCTGCGCGCTCCCGGATCGGCGGCGGAGGAGAGTTCCGCCAGTGCGGCCGAAAATTTTAATCCGGAGCCGGGCACTTCGACCGCGAGGCTGGAGCCCGGGGAGAGAAGGGCGGCCAGTGAGTCGGGCACGGGTGCCTCGATCTGGAACGCGTCCGCACCTTCGATCTCCAGCAGGATCATGCCCGGAGAAGCGAGGTCGCCAGCGTTGGCCGGCTTGCGGGCCACCACGCCATCGAACGGCGCGCGAATCGTGGCGTAACTGAGCATCACTTCGGCTTCGCGCAGCATGGCCTGCGTCAGGGTCAGCCGGTCCTCGAGTCCGCGGACCGTGTCGGCCGTGCTCGCGCCCTTTTCGAGCAGCGCGCGTTCCCGCTCGAGATCGCGCCGGGCGACGTTGAGTTGAGACTGGGCCTGGGTCAGACGTGCGGCGATTTCGCCGGCGGAAATTTTTGCCAGCAAGTCGCCGGAGCGCACCCGCTGGCCCAACGTCACGGGCAGCTCCTCGATGGCACCCATGAGCCGGGCCGCGATCTGGGCCCGCTGGAGGGGCCGGATCGTGCCCGATACTTCCGTGAAGACGGGGACGTTTTCGGTGCGGGCATTCTCCACGCGGACCTTGACGCTGGGCAGGGGCGCCGCAGTTGGGCCGGCGGGAGGAGTTTTGGCGCAGCCGGCACCGAGCAGAAGGGCGGCAGCGCCGAGAACCGTGAGAAGTCGTGGCGTCATGGCGTGAAGGCTCAGGATTGCGGGAGCGGGGTGAGGCCGAGGGCGCGGCGAAGTTCAACGAGGGCCAGCCGTTCGTCGGCGGCCGCGACCGTGCGGCGGAGTCGCGCGTCGACCAGCCGGCTCTCTGCGCCGATCAGGTCCGCGGAGACCAGCGCCTCCTTCTCGAACCGCGCGCGACTGAGCGCAGCCGCTTCGGTGGCTTGTTCGACCGCACGGCCCGAGACGCGGAGCCGTTCGGCGGCATCGGCATGAGCGAGGCGGGCTTGTTCGACCTCGAAACCGATTCCGAGCGTGGCCCGGCGGAGCATCTCCCGGAGCTCGGTCAGCTCCGCACTGCTCTGGCGGACCTTTCCCGT
>JBEIHL010000176.1:0-6587 GCA_040381375.1 Opitutaceae bacterium | reverse complement strand
CGCGGCGGCCGCCGCGTGTGCTGCCAGAGATACGATTCGTCGAAGCCGAAGTGCTGCGGGAGCTTGGGATCGTTTCCGAGCTGCCATTTGCCGGCGATGCCCGTGGTGTAGCCCGCCTTTTTCAGCAAATGGCCGAACGTGGTCGCCTTCGGATCGAGCAGGCCGAACTCGACGTAATTCCGGACATTGTAGATGCCGGTCATCAGCTGGACGCGGGTGGGCGTGCAGAGCGGCTGCACGTGGCAGCGCTCGAAGCGCAGGCCGGTGGCGGCGAGCCGGTCGAGGTTGGGCGTGCGGTAGGATTGGCCGCCGTTGGCCGTGACCGCCTCATAGCCGAAGTCGTCGGCCATGATCAGAATCACATTGGGCTTGCGCTCCGCCGCGCGGGTGGAGGCGAGGGCCGCGAGTGCAGCCAGCAATGACAGGAGGGCGCGCAGGAAGCGAGGGGTCTGCATACTGAGGGGGTGAACCTGGGCAGGAGCTGCCGAAGTTGGAGAAATTCAGCGGCGCGGCTGCGGGCTTGGCGAGGGCGAAGTGCGGGGGCGTGGAGCCGGACCGTGGCACAGGAAGCGCAGGAAGTTCGGTAAGGACGCTGGTTGGGCCCTTCCCGCTCTTCCCGGCCTGTTCCTCGGTTTGCCCGCGTAAAATCCGCAGACTACGGCTGCTGCTTCCGCTTGCCCTTCTTCTCCGCCTTCGGCGCGGGGGCGGCGGCGGCGGCTTTCAGTTCGGCGTCCGTCTTCATCGTCGGCATCGCCGCGCCGATACCCTCGCGCCACGCGACCAGTTTGGCGCGCAGCTCGCGCACCTGCTCGGGCGACTGGCCGGCGAGATTGCGCGACTCGCCCGTGTCCTCGCGCAGGTTGTAGAGCTCGACCGCGCCGGTTTCGAAGAACTCCAGCAGCTTGAAGTCCCCGGCGTGAATCGCCCCGACCGGCGAAGTACGCCAGCCGCGGTCGTGCACATACGATTCGAGATAGCCCGGGAAGTGCCAGTAGATCGCGTCGCGGGCGAGGGTGCCGCGCGGATTCCGCAGGATGGGCGCAAAGCTCACGCCGTCGAGGGTGTAGCCGGATCGCGGCGTGCCGCCGGCAAGCGACAGCAAGGTCGGATAAACGTCCACGTGCGCCACCGGCACGTCACTCGTTGCACCCGCGGGCACGATGCCCGGCCAGCGGACGATGAACGGCACGCGGATCCCGCCCTCGTACAGCGTGCCCTTGCCGCCACGGAGCGGAGTATTGTCGGTGAAACCTTTCTTCTCCGAGGGCGCCTCGGTGCGGTGATAGCCGCCCAGACCGCCGTTGTCGGAAGAGACGATCACGATCGTTTTCCCGGTCAGGTTGAGTTCCGCCAGCTTGGCCGTGATGCGCGCGACGCTCTCGTCGAGGCTCTGGATCATGGCTGCGTAAGTCGGATTCCAGTGCGTGCCCCGGGCCGGCCGTTTTTCCCAGGCAGCGACATAGTCGGGCTTGGCGTGGATCGGCGTGTGCACGGCGAAATGCGGCAGGTAGAGAAAGAACGGATTGTCCCGGTGCCGGCCGATGAAGTCGACCGCGCGGTCGGTCAGGAAGTCGGCCAGGTATTGGCCCTTCGGATACTCCACGGAAGGGGCGGTCGTGAAGTCGAAGTGCCGGCCGTCGGAGACGATGGCCTCGTCGAACCCCCGCCGGGACGGATGATGCTCGCCCGGCGTGCCCAGGTGCCATTTGCCGAACATGCCCGTGGTGTAGCCGGCGGCCTTGAGCGCCTGCGGGAGAATGTACTTGTCGAGGGGCAGCCGGTTTTCGTTCGGCGGCACGTTCATGCGGCGGTCGGCGGCGTCGCCACGCTCGAGCGTGTTGACCGTGTACATGCCGGTGCGCGGCGCATATTGGCCGCTCATCAGCACGGCGCGGGTCGGGGCGCAATTCTGCGAGTTGTAGTAACGCAGCATCCGCATCCCCTCGGCCGCCAGCCGATCGATGGCCGGAGTCTGGTAGTACTGGGAGCCTTGGACGCCGAGATCGGTCCAGCCGAGGTCATCGGCTAGGATGTAGACGATGTTGGGCGGCGTCGGCCGTTCCGCGGCCGGGAGCGGGGAGAAAGGAGCAAGGAGCAGGAAGCAGGCGAAGAGTTTTCTCATGGCGGGAACGGGGGAGGGATTTGGACCAGGGAATCAAATCAGGCAGCTCTTACAGGAGGTCGCAGAGAACGCAGAGATAAGGCCCGTTCAGAGCGATCTCCCTCTGCGTCCTCTGTGACCTCCTGTGAATAGTCCGGGGCTTGAGTGACTTGAGCATCGTTCGATTCCGAGTGCCCGCAACAATCTGAAGCACTGAACAGGAAGAGCGGGGAGAACGGGAAGAAACCGGGGACCGCGCTTCCCGCTCTCCCCGGCCTTCCTGTTCATGAAACTGTCTTTGCCGCGGCAAGACTCAGGGCCGCGGCGAAATCGGCGGCTGCCACGGTGTCGCGCCGCCGCGTTGAATATGGGTGCGGAGCGCGGATTCGAGATCTCGCGCCACGGCGGGGTGCTGCTGGATGACGTTGTTCCGCTCCTGAGGATCGTCCTTCAGGTTGTAGAGCTCAAGCGGCGCGTAGGGGCTGTTCTGCATCAGCTTCCAGTCGCCGCGGATCAGCGCCTCGTAGCTCTTGCCGCCATACCCCGGGCCGCCTTCACGCCGCACGAAGTAGAGGTCGCGCGGCTTGGGATCGGGCGCGCCGCCGCGCAGAATCGGGAGCAGGCTGACGGCGTCGAGGTCGGCCGGGCGGGCGACCCCGGCGGCCTCGATGAACGTCGCGCCGGCGTCGAAGGTGAGGCCAGCATAGTCGCTGCGGGAACCGGCCGCGATGACTCCGGGCCAACGGGCCATGAACGGCACGCGCAGGCCGCCGTCGTAGTGGCTCTGTTTGCCGTCGCGCCACGGGTCGTTGTTCTGCGCGTGGGGCAGCGAGCCGCCGTTGTCGGCCGAGAACACGACGAGCGTGTTGCGGTCCAAGCCGGTCTCCTTGAGCGCGGCGAGCACGCGGCCGATGGCGTCGTCGAGGTGTTCGATGAACGCGACGTTGAGCGCGCGCTTCTCCGAGAGCTCGGGCGCGCGCTGCTTCACTTTTGCCAGCCAGGCCGCGGGCGGCTCGATGGGAAAATGCGGGGCGTTGTAAGCGAGGTAGAGGAAGAACGGCCGCCGGTCCTGCGCGCGCTCGCGCAGATAGGCGACCGACCAGTCGGTGAACAGATCGGTGGCGTGCCCGGTGGGCGTGATGACCTCGCGGTTGCGCCGCATGTAATTCTGCCCGTGCCGCAGGTGCGTGGTGAAACTGTCCATCATGTCACCGAGGAACCCGTGGAAGAACTCGAAGCCGCGTTCCGTGGGCGTATTCGGACTTTCGAGACCGAGGTGCCATTTGCCGATGATCGCGGTGGCGTAGCCGGCCGGCCGCAGGTGGTCGGCGAGCGTCGGTACGCCGGGAGCGAGGTAACCCCACGAGTTGGCCGGCTGGGTGCGGATCACGCCGGGGACGCCCACGCGGTCGGCATAGCGTCCGGTCATGAGCGCCGCGCGGGTCGGGGAGCAAACCGTGCAGTTGGCCCGCATCCGGGTGAAGAGCATCCCGTCCGCGGCGAGCCGGTCGAGGTTGGGGGTGAGTACGTCGCGGCGCTCGTAAGTCGAAACGTCGCCGACGCCATGATCATCGGTGAAGATGAGCAGGAAGTTCGGCTTCGCCGCCGGCGCGGCGGCTTGGGCGGCGAGCACGAGGGCGGGCAGGACGAGGGTGGCGAGGAGGGATTTCATCGTGGCGCGTGCGGAGCGGGTCCGATTTGGGCCAGGAGCTGGCGCATCACCTCGGGGTGGTCGGCGGCGTGGTTGCGCGTCTCGCCGGGATCGTTGGTGTAGTCGAAAAGTTCATACTGCGGCGCGTCGCCGGCGCCGCGGGAGACGATCAGTCGCCAGCGCTCCGTGCGGAGGGTCTGCTGGCCGTTGGTCCAGAAGCCGCGCGCAGGTTTCGCCGTCGCGGCGGCGGGGTTCTCAAGGGCCGGGCGCAGGCTTCGGCCATCGAGGGCGGCGGGCGTCGGGATACCGGCCAGATCGGTCAGCGTGGGGAAAACGTCCACGGTCTCGGTGAGCTGGGCGGCTTTCGCGCCGGGCGCGCGCAGGCCGGGAGCCCGGATCAGCAGCGGCGAGCGGAGTGACTCCTCATAGAGGCAGTGTTTGCCCCAGATGGCGTGCTCGCCGAGAAGGAAACCGTGGTCGCTCCAGACCACGACGATCGTATTGCCCGACGGGTCGAGGGCTTTGAGCGCGTCGAGCACGCGGCCCACCTGCGCATCGACGTAGCTGACGCTGGCGGCGTAGGCGCGGCGCAGTTCGCGGGCGAAGGCGGGATCGGTGTCCGGATCGCGGCCGGAGCTGCCGTAATTGCGCCGGAGCTCGTTGCTGGCGTGCCACCCGGAGGGCCAGGTCGGCTTGGCGGCGGCCGCGGCGGGCAGGGCGGGAATCCGGGCCGGGTCATGAAGATCAAACCAGCGCTTCGGCGCAGCGAACGGCAGGTGAGGTTTGAAGAAGCCGACGGCAAAAAACCACGGCTGCGACGCGCGCGAGAGTTCGCGGAGCGTCTTGACCGCCTCGTCGGCGACCCAGGCATCCGGATACGCGGAGTCGGGGCCGTCGAAGGCCTCGAGCGGCGGCGTTTTTCCCGGCGTGCGCGGCACACCGTTGGCGTAGGCGTGCATCATTTTCTCGGACTCGCCCCACGGCGTGGTCGGAATCCAGGAGCGCGTCCACGCGCCGGGCAGTTCCTCCGGCCCCTCGGCCCAGAGGCGGCCGGTGCGATTCCCCGGATGATGCGTGATTTTGCCGAGGGCGAAGGTCTGGTAGCCGTGCCGCTGGAACCACGCGGGAAGGTTCGCGTCGCCCCAGGCGGCGTGGGTGGCCGCGATGCCGCCGTTGCTCACGTGTGCCGGCTCGGTCGGATAGCGGCCGCGGAGCAGCGCGCACCGCGAGGCACCGCACGTCGGCACCTGCACATAATGATTCGTGAACGGCCGCGCCGTGGCGGCAAACGCATCGAGCTGCGGCGTCCGGGCGTGCGCCACGCCGAAGGCGCCGAGGTCGTTGCGCAGGTCGTCGATGGCGATGAACAGGATGTTCGGCCGCGGACGGTCGGCGGCCGCGGCCGCGGGAATTCCCACGGTGAAAAATAAGGGCAAGGCGAGAGCGACGAGGGCAGCAAGACGGGGCATGAGGGTCATGGCGGCAGCGAACGTTTGGGAAACGGAGGGGGCGTCCCGGCCCGCAGGGCGGACGGGGCGGGCTCCAGTCCGGCCGGACCGGCACGGTGATGCAAGCCGGGTTTAACGCCTGCCCCGACACCGGGCTCGCCGGTTGCATCCCGGCGTCCCGACTCCCGGCGCGTTTGTCATCCATTGGATGACCAACCAGGCTTGGGCGCGCCGCGATGCAGCGGCGCAGCAAAGGTCGGATGTTGCAGAGTGGGGCCCGGCCCGGTTCGACGCTGCGCGAGTCTGCGCGAAATGCGCGAATGCAGCGCGCGCACTCGACCGCCGAAGGGGGATTGACGCAGGGTGGGGCTCGGCGCCGGTTGGCTCGCGTGCGGTCATCTTACCCCATCTCCGTGCCGAACACCTCCGGTGACTCGCCGAGCGTTGCGTTAAACCGACTATCCCCTGTCATGAAACATCGTCTCTGCCTCGCCGGCCTTGTCCTGTTTGCCGCCGTGTTCCCCGCCGCCGGTCGGGCCGCGGAAGCCGCGTCGACGGCCCCCGTTGCCGCCGCGAACCTGAAGGATGCGGCGGTCGTCCTATCGATCTTCGAGGTTTCCGGCAGCAAGGACGAGGGCTACCGTTCGACCCAGACCGTTTCCGGTTCGCGCACGCTCGAGAACCTGCGCGATGTGCCGAACTCCATCTCGATCCTGAACCGCGAGCTGATCGAGGACCTCAACGCCACGACGGTCACGGAGCTTTCGGCGTTCGCGATCACGGGCGAGATCGCCGACAACACCGAGTCCACGATCGCGAACTACGTGTTCCGCGGCATCGTCTCCAGCTCCCCCCTGCGCAACGGCATCATCTGGCTCTCGCCGATGGACACCTTCAGCGTCGAGCGCGTGGAGCTGCTCCGCGGCCCGAGTGCGTTCCTCTACGGCGAGGGCACCGCCGGTGGTTCGATGAACCAGCTCACGAAGCAGGCGCTGACCTATGATTTCCAGAAAGCCGCATTCACCTTCGGCTCGAACCGCCTGATGCGCGGCGAGGTCGACGTGAACCGGAAGCTCAACGACAAACTGGCCGTGCGGGTGAGCCTCGCGTACCAGGAATCGGACTCGTTCATCAACCACACGTCGCGCGCCTTCAAGGGTGCGTACCTCGCGGCGGCGTACAATCCCTTCAAGTCGACAAGCCTCACGCTCAATCTCGAGACGGGCATCATCAACGAGGTGCGGGCCGACACGATTCTGGTCGATGCATTCTCGACGTCGCAGCGCACCGGCGCGACCACCCCCTACACTGCGACGACCGGCGGCTTCACGTTCGTACCGGCGACGGGCAAGACGTTCAGCACGGTCGGCACCCGGCGCACCTCCGG
>JBEIHL010000175.1:0-6598 GCA_040381375.1 Opitutaceae bacterium | reverse complement strand
GCTCGCGCCCGTGTGCATGGTGCGGAACTTGTAGATCATGAACGGATGGCCGCGGTAGCCGATCCGCTCCTGGCGAAAGAACACCGGGCCCGGGGAGTAGATTCGCACCATGATGGCGGCGAACAGCGTCGCGAGGCCGAGGGCAGGCAGTGCTACCAGGCAGCAGGCGAGATCGACGGAGCGTTTCCAGACCGGGAGGGCGGCGGCAGTGGGCTCAGTCGGACGGCCCCAGAACGTCGAATCATTTTGGTAGCGCATGGTGGGATGACGGCGACGAAACAAGTGAGAGAGAAACAGGGAAGAGACCAAATTGCGGGTGGCGCAGAGCGAGTCGTGTTGACCGTGTTGCGATGTGGCTAAGGATAAAACCCTAGGTAACCCGGAAGGCGATTGAAAAAGATGGGTATTTACTCCTATATCTTTTCTTGGGGTAACGGCCGGGTGCGCGGGAGATGGTCGTGCCGTCAGGAAGGTCGAGCGGCGACCAAGGCGAACGCACAACATGCTGCATGGCAGATAACTGCAATGCAGATTAGGCGCTCACGTGGCGCACTCCGGCTGTAGGAGGGGCTTTACGCCGCGACCTGACGTGAGACGGATGGTTCGGTCGCGGCGTGAAGCCGCCTGTCACCTACAGCAATAATCGGAACTGCGGTCCCCGCGTCGTTCAGCGGGCTACTTCGGCGAGCATTTCCTTCAGATTCCGGGCAATCGCGGTCGACGCTTCGGTTTCGAGGTAGCTGCTGCGGGCTCGCCAGGTCTCGTAACCGCCGAGCCGGTGATGTTCCGGAGTCGGCAGGTAGCCGTTGTAACCGTTGGCGAGGGAAATGGTGAAGTGCTCGTCGAACGGCTTCGCACCTTTGAGGTCGAGCCCGATCTCCACGAAGACTTCACACGGGATCGCGGCAATCGTGAGCCGGCCGATGCGATGAACCTGCAGTTTGACCGGGACCTTGTCGGGGTACGCGTCGAGAGCGAGGGCTTCGCGGGCGTAGATCGCCTTGCGATCGCTGAACTGGCCGTCCTTGTCGCGTGGCGTCGTCTCCACGAGCTTGCGCGCGCGTTCGAGTTCGGGCGGCGTGGCCTTGCGTACGCCGAGGGAAAGGTCGCGCTCGCGAGACGCCATCGCCGGACTCGATTGCCACGTCAGCCGCTCCCACGCGCGCATGGCCGCGTCGGCCACGCTGCGCGCGACGATCTCGACTTGTTCTCCCGGAGCGCCGCGTGATCGCGCTGCCGCCGCATAGTTGATGTTATTGATGTTCCCACTCGTGCCATTGCTCATGATCCCAACGAAGGCCGGCTTGCCGGCATAGCGGGCGTCGCCGGCATTGAGGCGGCGACCAAGTTCCGTGGCAAAAGCCGCGAAATAATCTGCGGAGATGGCCGAAACGCCCCCGACGTAGTGGAGGCTGTAGTTCGCCAGGACGGCGATCGGACGACGGTCAGCCTTGGCGCGCACGGCCAGGAGGCTCACGTCGGGATCGACGGGGCCCGTCGGTCCGCTGACCCGGGCGTTCTGATGACCGGGATTCATCAGCGCGCGATCCGCGGTGCTGTCGAAGGGATTCTCATACGTCTGATCGGGCTTCATGTGCCAGCGGCGGTTGAACACCTGCGTCGGATCGCGATCCTTGCCCCAGGCGATTTCGGCGGGCTCGAGATTCCGGTAGGCGCGAATCAGGGCCTCAGCGATTCGCGCCGGAAGCGTGAGGAGGTACGCCGGGTCGGGGTCGCTCTGGAACGCGGGGGTCATCGCCGCGCAACTGTGCGAGTGCGTGGCGCTGATCAGGATTTGCGCCGCCGGAACGCCGGTGGCCTTCGCGGCAATCGCCTTCGCGGATTCACAGATTTCCCGCGGAATCAGGCACGCATCGACCACGCAAAAAATCTGCGTGACGCGACCGTCGCTGATTGCGACCGCGCGGGCGTGCATCGGGTCGGAGACCTTGGTCGCGAAATTGCCCTTCATCGAACCGTTGACCGGCGCGGGAAACTTCGTGGGCGTGATATCCTGGGCGTGGGCGCCGGCCGAGAAACTGCGGCCGTCGGCGGCCGCGGCTGGGATGGCAAGGGCGAGAAGTACGAGCAGGAAGCGACCGGGGCGGGACATGGTGAACGAAGGGACGGACGATGATGGATGCGGGAAAGAAGATGCGGACTTAGCTCAAGCGAGAGTTCGTGTGAAGGGTCGAGGTCGAGGCGGGCGATTAGACGCGGAACAGCTTCTTCGAGTTTTCGAACAGGAGCTTCCGTTCGACTGCCTTCGACGGAGAGAATTTCCGAATCTGGGCGATCTGGCGCGCGCCCGAGCAAGCGTCCAGGGCGCCGGTCTTGTCGTTGCAGTCGCTGCCGTAGAGCAGCTTGTCCTGGTGCCGCGCAAAGAATGCGCGGGCGTGTTCGGGATCGCGCTTGAACGCACCTTCGCCGGAGCCGGCCGAAAGGTCCGCGTACATGTTCGGATAGTCCCGCAGATAACGATCGGTGAGCCCGCCCGCGGTCACCTTGCCCTTGGGGTAGAGATTCTTCGCGTCGTCCTTGTACTCCCGGTCGATGTTCGCCCACCACGTCTGCGCGTGACCGATGAAGTTCACCTTGGGATATTTCTTCAGCATCACATGGAAGCGATCGAAGCCGTGATTGTAGCTTCCCATCTGCCAGTGCATCAGGATCGGGACGTTGTAGGCCCCG
Source organism: Opitutaceae bacterium (assembly GCA_040381375.1). Lineage (GTDB taxonomy): Bacteria > Verrucomicrobiota > Verrucomicrobiia > Opitutales > Opitutaceae > ER46. The sequence continues at coordinate 3,907 of JBEIHL010000175.1, read as the reverse complement.
GCCAGCTCGAAGAGTTTTTGCATCGCGGCGGAATCGCACTCCACGCCGAACTTCTGCTCGCCGATGATGCACGCGCCGAGCTTGAGGTACTTCTCCACCACCTGCGGGGCGTCTTCGAGATCGCTGACTTCGTTCGCGCCGAATACGAATTCACCCGGATACTGGCGGGCCAGCGCGAGCACCGCATCGTTGCCGCTGACCGTACCGTTCAGGCCGTTCGAGGCTCCGGCGTGCGTCGATGAACGAAGCACGGGGCGGCCGGCCGGCAGAAGGATCGTCTGGGTGACCCCCATCGCGCGCTGGTGCGCCACGAGTTCGGCATCGCTGCGGGCCGGCGCAATCTGTTCGAAGATCGCGTTCCGCCGCCCGCCGTAATTCGTGTGCTGATGGATGTCGATGATCGGCTCGGCCGCGCCGGCGGCTCCGAACGCGAGGCGCGAGGTGGCGAGGGCGGCCGCCGAGCGAACGAGAAAGTCACGGCGCGTGAGCACATGAGGGGACTTCATTGCGCAACAAAATGAAACCGTTGCGCCGGCAAGGGAAGCGCGGAGATGCCGCGCCGCGAAAATAGTTTGGGTTTGCGGCGCCGACCGGCCGTCAGCTTTGCCCCGCGCCGCGCTTCATCAGGTCCTCGCGCGCCGCTTCGAGCTTGGCGCGCTCCTTCGGGGTCAGGCTCCCGATGCCGGAAACGGCGATCTTGTCGAGGAGCGCGTCGACTTCGGCCATCGTGGCGACTTCTCGTTCGGTCCGGGGCGGCGCGACGGGCTTGGGCGGGCTGGCGGGCAGGTCAGGCAGCACGCGCAGCTTGGGCCGGCGCCGGAACAAACGGAACGAGGGGAGGGTGAGATCGCCTTGCTGAAACCGCACAAACAGGTGCGCGAAGCCACAGGTCGACCACAGCAGCAACAGGGACGTCCAGTCGCGCGCTGCGAGCGCGATCAGGGTGAAGATGCCCACGAGCACCACCGCGGCCCATTTCGCCAGCAGAGTGAAGAAAACGGGTAAGCCGGGGAACTGCGTCGCGAACCCGACGAAGAGCGCGAGCCCGCCCGGTTGGCCGGCCAGCGAGGTCGGTTGCACCAGACCGACGAGCGTCAGCACGACCGGCGCCGTCAGATAAACTCCGCCGTAGAGAAGACCGAAGACCCGGCGACCGAAGCTGCGTTCGAGTTCCCGGCCGCACCACACGATGATCAGCATATCAAACGCGAACCGAAGGCTCGGCAGGTTGAACCAACCGTAGGTCAGACCGCGCCACACTTGGCCGGACAGGACGCGTTCGCTGGTAAAGTCGAGCCAGGTGAGCATCGGCACGAGCTGATTGCCGCCGACGGCCGTCACGATCATCAGCGCGCAGTAGCCGATCACGATCAGATGCGACAAATAGACGGGATACCCGCGCCAGTACGTGACGGGTTGGTGATCTTCGGAGGGAGCGCTCCAGTCGCGATATCCGTTCATGGCTCAGCAGGGAGGCGCAGCATGGCTCGCGCTTGACCGCTCCGCAAGAGGCGAGAAGGAAATAGTCCGTGAATCCTGCGGGAGCGACGAAGCTGCTCTGGGGGATTGCCTCGCGCCGGAGGTTGGTGCAACGACGGGGTGGCTGCCAGCCCTTTGCCGGTCGAAACCTCCCGGGCGCGCGGTCGTTCTCCTCCTTACCCTATGAATCCAATCCGCGTCGTTCTGGCCTTCGGGCTCGCTCTCGCCCCCTTGCTTCGCGCCGAGCTGAAGCTTCCTGCCGTCATCGGCAATAACATGGTCCTGCAGCAGAAGCAGGCGAACCCGATCTGGGGCTGGGACACCCCCGGCACCAAGGTCACGGTCATGTTCGCCGGCCAGACGCAAACCGCGACCGCCGGCAATGAAGGTCGCTGGACGGTGAAGCTCTCAGCCGTCCCCGCCAACGCCACGCCTCAAACGCTGGCACTCAGCTGCTCCTCCAAGCGCACGATCGAGAACGTCCTCGTTGGCGAAGTCTGGATGTGCTCCGGCCAGTCCAACATGGCGTGGACGCTCGGCCAGACCTACACGGGTGATATCGAAGGCGCCGGGGCCAATCGCCGGACGCTCCGCATCATTTCGGTGCCGCAAGTCGGCACGCAGGAGTTGAAGACCGACTTCAATGGCCAGTGGGAGGTCGCGAATCCGGACAACGTGAAGAGCTTCAGCGCGATCGGCTACATCTACGGCCGCTACCTGCACGACATCCTCGGGGTTCCGATCGGATTGATCGACAATGCCTGGGGCGGTTCCGCCGCCGAGGCATGGGTCCGGCGCGAGACGATCGAACGCGAACCGTCTTTCGCCGCGCTGATGGAAACCACGCGCAAGCGCGAGGCCGACCTTACCTCCGCCAAGGGCAAGGCCGACTTCGCCGCCCAGCAGGCCAAGCACAAGGCCGACGCCGCCAAGGCCAAGGCGGCGAAACAGCCCGCCCCGCGCGCGCCCCAGGACTGGCTCGCCGGCAATCACCGGCCGGGCAACATCTTCGCCGGCGTCGTGTATCCGACTCTCGGCTACGGCATCAAGGGCGTGATCTGGTACCAGGGCGAGTCCAACGCCGGCCGCGCCCACGAGTACCGCGACCTGTTTCCGTTCATGATCGAGCAGTGGCGCAAGGAGCAGGGGCAGGGTGACTTCTCCTTCTACTGGGTGCAGCTCGCCGACTACAAGGTCGAGGCCAAGGCGCCGGGCGACAGCGACTGGGCCGAGCTGCGCGAGGCGCAGACCCGGACGCTGAAGCTGCCGAACACGGGCCAGGCCGTGATCATCGACATCGGCGAGGGCCGTGACATCCACCCGCGCAACAAGTACGACGTCGCATCGCGGCTGGTGCGCTGGGCGCTGGCCAAGGACTATGGCCGGACGTTTCCGTATCGGAGCCCGGAGTTCAAGTCGGCCACGTTTGCGGGCAACACCGCCACGGTCACGCTCGACACCTTCGGCAGCAGCCTGCGGGCGTTCGACCTCGACGAAGCGAGAGGTTTCGCCGTGTGCGGCGCCGACAGGGTCTGGCATTGGGCGGCGGGCAAGGTCGTGGGCAAGGATCGCGTCGAGGTGAAGAGCGACAAGGTCGCCGCGCCGGTGGCCGTTCGTTACGCTTGGTCCGACAATCCCGTCTGCAATCTCTTCTCGGCGGAAGGCCTGCCGGTGACGCCGTTCCGCTCCGACGACTTCGAGATGATTACGAAGCCGAAGGCCGTCGCGGCGAAGCAATAGGTCTTTCCGGAGTGGAGCAGCCTGTCCCCAGGCTGCTTCCCCCCTGGGAGCGCGGACGCTCTCGTCTGCATTGGACATATGGCGGACGAGGACGTTCGCGCTCCCAGGAATCTCGCTGCGCGACAGCCGCGCGACTTTGCGTTTGCTCACCCCCGGGGCGAACGCCACGGTGCTCGGTTCCGTCCCATGAGCGACATTCCCTCCGACATCTCCCACGACCAGCACGCGGTGCGGCGCCAGAAGCTCGCCGACCTGCGGGCGTCGGGCATCGATCCGTTCCGCGCGAATTGCGCGACGACGCACTTCTCGGGGGACGCGTTGAAAGCCTACGTCGACGGGCAGGAGAACACCGTCATCGTATCCGTCGCCGGCCGGCTCGTGGTGATCCGCGACATGGGCAAGAGCCAGTTCGTGAAGATCCTCGACCAGCAGGGTCAGATCCAGCTCTACGTGAAGAAGGACGTGGTCGGCGACGACGCCTACGCGGTTTTCAAGAAGCTCGACCTCGGCGATATCGTCGGCGCGACGGGGACCCTTTTCAAAACCAAGACCGGCGAGGTCACGGTGCGCGTCGACCGCTACACGCTTGTGGCCAAGGCCCTCCGCCCGCTGCCGGAAAAGTGGCACGGCCTGAGCGATCCCGAACAGGTGTATCGTCAACGCTATCTCGATGTGATCGTGAATCCGG
>JBEIHL010000174.1:0-6607 GCA_040381375.1 Opitutaceae bacterium | reverse complement strand
GAGCATCACGTTCAGTGCGGCGACAAACCAGTGGCCGCGATGCAACTGTTCGAACGTTTGCCAACTGAAGGCGGAGAACGTGGTGAAGCCGCCGCAAACGCCCACGACCCAGAATGCGTGGGCGCGCATCTGACCTGCGGGCGCGACGGAAAACCGGGCCATCAGCCAGCCGATCAGGAGTGAGCCGGTGACATTGACCAGCCACGTGGCCCAAGGCAGACGTCCCGAAGGCACCACGTTGCCCGCCACGGCGCGAGCCACGGATCCGATGGCGCCACCGGCGGCGATGAGAAGCAGATTCGCGACGTTCATACTCGCGACCGAGTTCAATTCGCGCGGTGGGACGCACCGGACGGCCGGGCTGAGGCGGCCGCCGACTTGGAGGTCGCACTGCCGGTCGTCGCGGCGTATTCGCGGATGCCGTTGGCCAGCGCCACGGCCAGTCGTTCGCGATACTGGGGTGTGGCAATTTTCCGCGCTTCCTCGGTGCTGGTGAGAAAGCCGCACTCGACCAGCACGCCCGGACAGTTGAGCCCACGCAGCACGCCCCAGTGGGCGATTTTCCGTCCGCGATCGAATGCCTTCAGATCGTAGACAAAGCGGCGGTGAACCGCCTGCGCCAGCACGACGCTCCAGTGATCGTGGCGGTTCACGGGCGCCGCATCTTTCTCCGTGTCGTTGCCCGAACCGGGACTCCACGCGTTGGTGGAACGCTGGAATTGCGGGGCAAATGTGAACACCTCGACGCCGGAGGTCTTCCGGTCATTGCCGATCGCGTTGAAGTGAATGCTGACAAACAGACCCGCCCGGTTCGCGTTGGCGATCGCACTGCGTTCCTGCAGGTCGAGGTAGACATCGGAATCGCGGGTGAGCACGACCTTGAAGCCCGAGCCTTCGAGCAGCTTCTTCGCGCGCCGCGCGACATCGAGCGTGTACGTTTTTTCCAGCGCACTCGTGCCGTGGTCACGACCGCCGTGACCGGGATCGAGCACGATGGTCCCCAACGGCGGATGCGGCGGAACGCCGTGGCCCGGCCGCAAGAGCGGCGTGAGGCAGCGCTCGAAATCGACCCGGCTGACGTACAACTCTCCTCCGGAATCGACCACCGGGTCGCCGAGAAAAACGCGCAGGCCGTTGATCGTTAGGTCGCGCGTGCCGTTTTCCAATTCCGCCTTCACCGAGGGTCCGGTGAGCGTCAGCCGCCGGCCGCGGCTGATCCACGTCAGTTTGAGATGGAGGCGCGGCGCAATTTCACTCGCACTCACGTACTCGCGGCCGCCGAATTTTCGCGTGGTCGCCGCGCTCAGAGCCGGTGGCTGCGGGGCGGCAGGCAGCGTGGACGATGGAGCCACGGAACTCGAACCCGGTCGCGAGGGTGCGGATCGACCCGGCTGATCCGCCGCGCGGGAAAACGTGGCCGGCAGGAGGACGAGCAGGAGAACGTTGAACCAGAATCCCGCCGAAGACATCTGAGCGGAAACCCTAGATCGGGCAGGCCGCCAAGCTGAAGGTTTTTCGGGCAAGGCTCGAACCTTTCCCGCTGAAGCCAGCAGGGCGGGCCAATTCTCCACTCAGGAGGCTGGCCGCGCGGATTTTTCGCCGGCGGGACTGTCCTCGCCATCGTCGCCGTCGTTGCTCGCATCGTGCTCGGCGCTGTTTTCGTCGGGCGCGTGGAACTTGGGCTTCCGCTTATTCACGGGCAGAGGCGTCAGCATCACGTGGATGTTACGACCAATTAGTTTCGGCTCGGCATCGGGGTGCCCCATGCCGGCGAGATCCGCGACGGCGCGCTTCATAACGCCAAAGCCGAGCTCGGTGTGCGCCATCTCACGTCCGCGGAACTTGAGCCGCATTTTGACCTTGTTGCCGTGGTCGAGGAATTCCTCGGCATGACGCAGCTTGGTCTCAAAATCGTGCTGCTCGATGCGCGCGGTGAACTCGATCTCCTTGATCTTGCTCGCGGTGGATTTCGCGTGGGAGTGCTTCTTCTGCTCCTCGTACACGTATTTGCCGAAATCCATGATGCGACACACCGGCGGCGTGGCGTTCGGCGCGACCTCGACGAGGTCCAGCCCGTTCTCGAGCGCGAGATTGATGGCCTTCGGCGTATCCAAAATGCCGAGCTGCTTGCCTTCGGGAGAGATCACCCGAACTTGGGGGACCTTGATGCGGTGATTGCGGCGGATGGCCGCGAACGGGTCGACATTACGACGCTGATAAGAGCCGGGGCGGCCGCCTCCGGCAGGGGGAAACGAATTGGCCATCAATAAGGATTGGACTGGTGTCTAGTCAGGAAGACTTCTCACGCGGAAGTGTTGCGGGAGCAAGGGTTATTTGGACATCCGATCACTCTCAGACACTGAAACTTTCCCCACACGAGCAACTGGCTTTGGCGTTCGGGTTCGAGAACTTGAAGCCGCCGGACACGAGGGCGCTGGAATAATCCAAATGAGTCCCCTTCAAATAGAGCGCACTCTTGCTATCGACGAGCACCCGGACACCGGCCGTGCGCACCAGGATGTCGCCGCGGCGCGGTTCAACCGCGAACTTGAGCTTGTAACTGAGCCCGTTGCAGCCGCCGCCGCTGATCGCGATGCGCAGGAAGTCGCCCTGCTGCTCGCGCGTCATCAGGGCGCCGACCTTGCGGCCGGCGGCGGCAGTCAGGAGCACCAGGTTTTCGTTTCCCTCCCGAACCCCTTCCGGCAAACCACCCGCGCGGGTCGCATCGCTCGCCGGGACAGGCGGGACGGATGGCAGGTCGGTGCGGGTGTTCATCATCCCTACCAAACGCGTCCTTCGCGGCGGCGCAACGTTTTCGCGCCGCTTGACCGCGGGGTTGTTTGCGCCCTTGCACCGCGGACGCGATTCCGGCTGAGTTCCGGTGTGAGACCCCTGCCCCGCCTCCTTGTCCTCCTCGCCCTCCTGGCCGCCGCTCCTTTCTCCCGCGGCCACGAAGCCGCCGCCGAAATGGTGGCCGCCGCCAAGACCTTCCTCGGCGCCTTGAACGCCGAACAGCAGAAGCAGGCCACCTACACCCTGACGGATCCGGAACGCGAGAACTGGAACTTCGTGCCGATCGCGCGACAGGGCCTGCCGTTCAAGAAAATGACCACCGAGCAGAATGCCCTCGGGTTGGCGCTCCTGCGTACCGGACTCAGCCATACGGGCATCGCCCGAGCGAACGCGGTGATGCAGCTCGAATTGGTCCTGAAGGAGCTCGAGAAGGACACCAAGGGCCGCCGCGATCCCACGCTTTACTTCGTCACCATCTTCGGCGAGCCCTCGACAGACAAGTCCTGGGGCTGGCGCTTCGAGGGGCACCACCTGTCGTTCAATTTCACCGTGGTCGACGGCAAGCATGTGTTCTTCGCGCCTTCGTTCATCGGGACCAACCCGGCGGAAGTTCGCGCCGGACCGCGCAAGGGCGAACGCGTGATGGCCGAGGAGGAAGACCTGGGGCTCGCGTTCGTGAATTCGCTCGACGCCACCCAACGCAAAACCGCCATCTTCGCCAACGAGGCGCTCAAGGAAATCGTCACGACCAACCAGAAGCGCGTCGACCCGCTCGCCCCGGCCGGCATCGCCGCGGCCCAGCTGAAACCCGCGCAACGGGAGAAACTGATCGAGCTCGTGCGGCTCTACATCGGACGCTGGCGTCCGGAGCTGGCGGACGAGAACTTTGCGAAGATCACGGGCGCGGGGCTCGACAAGATCACGTTTGCGTGGGCCGGCGGCCTCGACCGCTCCAAGCAGACCTACTACCGCATCCAAGGTCCGACCTTCCTGATCGAGTTCGACAATTTCCAGGGCAATGGAAACCACATCCATACCACGGTGCGTGAGTTCAAGGGTGACTTCGGGCACGACCTCCTGGCCGCTCACTACGCCAAGGAGCACGGAAAGAAGTAGGGTGTAACGAAACTCCTGGGGAGAAGGACTTGGTCTGACGTTTGCCTGACGTTGTAGGAGCGGCTTTATGCCGCGACTGAAAGATCGGTCTCTCATCAGGTCGCGGCGTAAAGCCGCTCCTACAGCTTTTGCAGAGGTATGAACGGCACCGACCCACCTCGAAAGAGGTATTGTCAGACCCTCAAAAAAAGTCTGGACGAGACCGTTTTCCTCGGCACGCTCTCCAACGCATCAGGAACGAGCCGGCCTTAAAACGTCGGCTCCGCCAACCGGGCCGGGAGCGGCCACGGTGGATCGGATCCCGGTAACACGGGGTTCGGATGTGCGAGACTCACCCGAGCCTCGAACCAGCAACGCTCCCGAAGACGAAACCGACCTGATGCCTAGGTCGGTTTTTTGTTTTCATCACCTGACGCGCGATAACTCCCGCCAAGACCATCACGCATCATGAACACCGTATCATCCCTGCCCGGTATCCGCGTTAGCACGGAGAATCCCAACCATCACTTGTGGAACAACCACGGGACTTGGTTCCTCCACTACACCGTGCACCCGACGCCCTTCACCAAAGAGCGGATCCGGCGCTCTCTCGGCACAAAGGACGTCCGGATCGCTCGCGAGCGCCGCGACTCCTTCTTCAACCACCTCGCCTCGGAAGCCGTCAAGCCGGCCGGAACCGTGGTGCGCAAGGCGGTCGCGGCCTGACCCTCGGCGGACTTCGCATTGCTTCACCAAGCCGCGCTCGAACTGAGCGCGGCTTCTTCATGTCCCGGGAACCGTTACCCGACAGGGCAGCAGCGCGGCGTCCTGCATGCCATGGATGATTTTCTTGTCGGGCGGACAAAATGTCGCGAGGGCGCCGGAAAGCCGCGGCCGACCCTCGATGAGAAAATAGTACGGGCAAAGCCGCAGTCGCCCCGGCTGACCACGGGCGGCCGGATTCTCGCCGACCGCCGCCGGCACGTCATAGAGTGGGTGCTCAAGCCGGCGTGGTTTTCGATAGGCCTGCAAGACGTGCAGATTCGTGGTGGCGAGTGCAATCGCCCGCTCGACGCCCTCCTGCCACTCCTCGCGCGAACAGTCGCTGCCGAGCACGACACTGCGGGCGCCCCACGCCGTCTCGTGATAGCCGCTGATCTTGATGATGAGGTCGCGCTCTTTCTGCGAGGCGTTGACGAGTTCGTGCCAGTCGTTGAGCGAACGTCCGCCCGCCTTGGGTCCGTCAAGCACTGCCCCCGGAGGCAATGGCGCCGGATCCATCACCCAGGAAGCCGGTATCAGGGTCCGCAGAAGTTTGAATGCGCGACCACTCAGGGCTTCCGCCCAATAATCCTGCAGCAGGTGATGGTGGAAGAGCGCGAGCGCGAGCTTCTCCTCCTGAAAGTGTCGCATCGGCGGCGCGATCGCCACCTCGCCCGCGGCCCAGGATTCGAAAACAAACTTCTGCGTCCGGATGTTCGCCAGGTCGAACAACTCGAAGAACCGGTAGAGGATGTCGATCTTCTCGGGGTTACCGTCGGCATCGTAGAACAGCGCATTCTCGAGCGGAAAAATGTCCTCCGGGCGGAGGCAGAATACGCGCTTCCCCTGCAGTTGCAGTTCATGCGCGAGCCACTGCATCTCAGGCCGGTAGGTCGCCGCCTCGTCGCTCACGATCAGCGCGATCAGCGGATTGCGCTCGCCTGGACGCAGCGCGGCCAGTGCGGCGTGGAAGTTCCGGATCATGGCGTCGTCCGCACCGACGATCGAGGGATCGCCATAAAGCCGGTTGAGAAACCCCGTCAGTCCAATCCCGCCCGGCACCGAGTCGAGTTCGGTCAGGACGAAGCCCTCGTCGGTCAGCAGCAGATCCGGTCGCAGCACGAGCGGAAACGCGCCGCGATTCTTGGGGTCGCGGGCATGGGCGATGAGGGCCGCCGGCTTGCCGCGGTCGAGGTAGTCGGCAACCCACGGCGCGACGAGCGGCTTGTTGCGCAGCAGGTTCTTGCCCGCCGCGGACCGCAGGTAGAGCGTCTCGAGCGCCTGGTGAAACTCGAAGCACGCCGCCCCGATCGCCTCGAGTTGCGCCACTTGCTCCGTCGAAAGCGGCCAAGCTTCGGGCGACAGCCGCCAGGTCTTGTCCTCAAAGAGCGGCTGCGCCTGCAGGGCGGACCGGATGGCTTCGTACGAAAGCGGCATGCGAAGGCGGGTCGCGAGCTCCCGATCACTCCTCCATCTGAATCTCCTTGTTGCGGTGGCGCGGACAGCCGGCCCGGAGCCAGGCGTTCACGAAGCGATCGAGGTCTCCGTCGAGCACGCCCTGCGTGTCGCTGGTGCTCACCCCCGTGCGCAGATCCTTCACCATCTGATAGGGCTGCAGCACGTAGCTGCGAATCTGGCTGCCCCATCCGATCTCGCCCTTTTCGCCGTAGAACTTGTCCATCTCGGCGCGCTGTTCATCCTGCTTCTTCTCATACAGGCGGGCCTTGAGGACGTTCAGCGCGGCGGCGCGATTCTTGATCTGGGACCGTTCGTTTTGGCAGACGACCACAATGCCGGAAGGTATGTGGGTGAGGCGGACGGCGGAGTCCGTGGTGTTGACGCCTTGACCGCCCTTGCCGGACGAGCGGTAGACGTCGACGCGGATCTCGTTGTCGGGAATCTCCATCTCGATCTCGTCGGTGACCTCGGCGATCACGTCGACCGCGCAGAAGGACGT
>JBEIHL010000173.1:0-6608 GCA_040381375.1 Opitutaceae bacterium | reverse complement strand
TTCTGCCCATGCCACTCTTCCGATGACCAATTTCAGGTACCCTTGCCCCACCGCCAACGGCGCAACATCAGTTTCCTCAACCTGACCCCTTCCGGTTGCGGACCCCTTCCGGTTGCGACTCCATCGGACGGGAGGCGAGCAGGACAGGGACGATCCCGAGCGGCCCGGCGCGGTCAAACGAGCGCGGACGCCGCCACGATCAGTTCCGATGGCGTCCGCGACGCCTTTACCCGCACGATCGCCTCCGCCGCCGGCACCTTCAGGAAGTCCGCGATCCGGCTATCGTTTTCCAGCATCTCCACCAGCCGGTCGCGTACGTCGGCCAGCGACACCTCGGGACGGGACTCAAGCACGAGACGGACCGGAAGGCTCCGCCATGGGACCAGGCGATCGACCCGCGTGGGTGCGCGCTCCGGGATCACATCCACGATCGCATGGACGGCTCCCTCCCGATCGAGGCAAAGCGCGCCACGAAACTCACCGCTTCGAATCGCGCTCGTCGTCAAGGACCAGCGCTCCGAGGTTGACTGCGAACTCACGGAGAAAGCCCCCGCGCCGAGGAGAAGGAAGGGCGGCTGGACTTCCGTCTCCCCCGCTGCGCCGGAGGCATCCGCCTCGGGAAACCAGACGAACCCCAGCCCGATCCCGGGGAGATCGGCGGCGCCCACCTCCTCCATCTCGTCGACCGCCACCCGTCCGCCTTTGTCCGCCCAGCCCAGCGCGGCAAGTTCCTCGCCAAAGCGGGCGAGGACCGCGAGGCGGGCGCTCTCGGCGTCGTTCGCTTCGACGTGGCGGTGGACGTAGAAGCCGGCGAGATCGGACCGGTCCGCGATGACCCCGCGAAAGCCCTCGCCTCGAAGTAGAAACTTGAAGAACGCCATGGGAGTTCGAGGTCAGGTTTGCCGACGGGACGGCCCAGACCTAATCCTCTGCACGACCGCGACGGCGACGCCAAGGAGAATACCAGTGGCGGCGGGCAGCGCCAGAATCAAGCCCGCCAGGTACAGGGTCTCGACCGCGTACTCGCTGAAACGGCACGGATGGGTTTCGCCCAGCCAGCCTCCGCAACGGCCCTCGTAGCGGAAGAGCCAGCCGGTGACCACGAGGAGGTAGACGATGAGGCTCGGGCCCAGCACGGCCGCCACCACGACGAGCCATGACCTCATCCCCCGCGTGAGACGCGAGCTCGCGAGCCACACCAACACAGCCGGGGCCGGCACCAACAACCCCATGAGTGTGAACGTCAGGAATCCGAGGGCCGCGTCCATCATCGCCATCATATCTCGCACCGCGTGAGGGCAAGACCGGATCCGATCCCAACGGGTGGGGGCAGAACCGAGGGAAGGGGTCATGTCGAGAATTGAGATCGAGGACCCGTGACGGACTCCGTCATCTCGATTCTCGACATGACCCCATGCGCGAAGCGCGATGCGGAAATGGCCCGGCGCCCGCGCTCGCTCCTAAATTGGGTGAAGCGCGCCGGCGCGTCACCGGGGCACAAACAATCCCGAGCCCGGGCCCATCGGAAGCTTGAGCAGGATCCAGAGGATCAGCAGGCCGGTCCACGATACGATGAACGCGATCGAGTAGGGCAGCATCGTCGCGATCATCGTGCCGATCCCGGTGCGCGTCACGTAGCGGCTGGCGAAGGTGATGATCAGCGGAAAATACGGCATCAGCGGCGTGATGATGTTCGTGCATGAATCACCGACGCGGTACGTGCCCTGCACGAGCTCCGGAGAGTAGCCGAGCAGCATGAACATCGGGACGAAGATCGGCGCCATCAGCGCCCATTTCGCGGACGCACTCGCGATGGTGAGGTTGATCAGGGCCGTGAGGATCACGAGGGCGACCATGAGCAGCACCGGACTGTCCTGCAGGTTCAACGCCCGGATGCCCTCGGCTCCCTTCACCGCGAGGATCGTGCCGAGATTGGTCCAGTTGAAGTAGGCGAGAAACTGCGCCGCGAAAAACGACATCACGAGGTAAGACGCCATCGTGGCCATCGACGCATCCATGCCGCGCACCACGTCGTGATCGCTGCGGATCGTGCGCGCGCCGAGTCCGTAAGCGAGGCCGGCGACGAGACCGTAGAAGAAGATGAAGAAGATGATCCCGCGCATCAGGTACGAGCCGAGCACGGTCGGATTCTTCGGATCGAGCAGGAAGCCGTTCGGCGCCAGCACGCCCCAAACGACGACTCCGGTGAGCGCGCTCACGGCCCAGAACGTCCACCACAGGCCGCGTTTCTCGTCGGCGTTGAGCGGCACGAGCGGCTCGGGTTTCGCATCGCCCGTATAGGCGCCAAGCCGCGGTTCGACGATGCGCTCGGTCACCCAGGTGCCTACTCCCATCAGCAGAAAAGTCGCGGCGACGAGAAAGTAGTAGTTGGCGGTCGCGGGGACTTGGATGCCGGGTTGCACCACCACCGCCGCAGCCTGCGTGATGCCGGCCAACAGCGGGTCGACCGTGCCCAGGAGCAGATTGGCGCTGAAACCGCCCGAGACGCCCGCGAACGCCGCCGCGAGGCCCGCGAGCGGGTGGCGGCCAACTGAGTGAAAGATCGCCGCCCCCAGCGGAATCATCAGCACGTAGCCCACATCGCCGCCCGAGTGCGACATGATGCCGCCGAAGATCACGATTGGGGCGATCCAGCGACGTGGCGCCGCCAGCACGATGAGCCGCAGCGCCGTATTGATCAGGCCAGTACGCTCGGCCACCGCGATGCCCACGAGGCAGGCGAGCACCGTGCCGAGCGGGGGAAACGCGATGAAATTGGGCACCACGTTGAGCAGCATCCGGTGCAGGCCCTCGAGCGAGAACAGGTTGACGACCGGCACGGTCTGGCCGGTCGCCGGGTGCGTCACGGACACGCCGAGAGCGCTCAGCCAGCCGGACACCACGACCACGATGCCGGCGAGGAGCGCAAAGAGCGTCGAGGGGTTCGGCAGGATGTTGCCGATGCGTTCGATCAGATTGAGAAACCGCTGGAAGAGTGAGGGACGGGCCGGAGTGACGCTCACGGTTCGACTAGGGGCGAAACCGCCGCCGGGCGTCAATGCCGGTCGCGGCTCGGAGGAGTTCGGGTCGCGGCTGTGGGAGTGGCTTTAAGCCGCGACCGACTGAGGGACCGAATTTAAGGTCGCGGCGTAAAGCCGCTCCTACAACGGCAGCGTGCGCGAACGAGCCCGTCGCTCTCCGCCTCAGTCGAACTCCGAGACGCTGATGGTCTGGAAAACGACCTTGCCCGCAGAGCCCTCGGATTTTTCCTCGAGGGGCATGCGCTTGGGGCGCGGAGTTTCGGCTGCCGCGATCAACTTGCGGAGCAGCCCCGAGAGGGCCGCCCGCTCTGGTACGCTCAGTACGTCGAGCCATTGTTCGTTGCGGTCGAGTTGGTCGGCGATGATCCGGTCGGCAACCTGGCGGCCACGCTCCGTCAGCCGAAGCAGGGTGCCGCGCCGGTCGGCCGGGTCGCCTTCCCGACGCAGGAGCTCGCGGCTTTCCAGCTTGTCGAGCACCGCGGTAACCGCACCGGACGTGAGGCTCGTGGCCGCCATCACCTGCTTCGGGGTCGTCGGATCCGGCTCGTACCACCGAAGCGTCACCAGCGCTTGCGCCGGTCCCGCCACCAATCCGGCGGCGGCGGCAATCTCATCGAGCTCCCGCCGCAGAATTCCTCCCATCCGCATCAGGCGGAGGATTGCCTCCTGCTGCCGAAACTGAGTTCGCGGCGGCGAAGCCCGATCCCATTGGGCGATCATGCGATCCACGAAGTCAGGGGCCGGCGCCTTGGCGGGGGTGGGAGGTGGCACAGAAAAGATACATGGTAACAAGTATCTTGATGACAAGATAAAGATCCATTTCGCATCTCTGGCCCTGGTCTGACGGCGTGATATCAATGGCCCCCCGCTTCCCGGCTTCACCGCGGATTACGCCGATCACGCGGATGGGAAAGTATCGGCGCCATCGGCGAAATCCGCGGTCAATCGGATTGGGCGGCCTTCAGGTGTAGGCAGGAACCGAGTCCGCCTGGGGGAAGACGAGCGCTTGGCCGATGAAGGAGACTGCTCCCTCAAAACCCCGCGGTCCCAACCAAGCCTCAGAACACCGACAGCGCCTTGGCGCTCTCGATCACGATCCAGGCTCCGCCGAGCGAAAGGCCGGCGAGGAAGAGATTCTTCATCGCTTTCCGTCCTTTGAGGACGGCGTCGTGCATGTCGTGATCCAGCGGCTTCCGGTTGCTATCCGCCATGAAACTGGCGAATCGGGGCTCCCGAAAACGGCCGCGGGGATCCTGCCGAAGTCCAAAACGGATCGGCGGTCGCCGGCACAAATTCAGCAGCGCGCGTAGCACAGTTCGTGTAACGACACTTTGTGGTGGTTACTTCAATCCGAAAGCCTCTACGTTCGTGTTTTTCGCACGGATTTTTACGTGTCTTCACCCATTCGCCTCCCTTTTTTTCCCGCATGCACCACTTCCACTACTCCGGTTCCGAACTGTTCTGCGAATCCGTCGACTTGGCGGCTGTCGCCAAGCTCTATGGCACGCCGACGTACGTCTACAGCGCGGCCACGATGGCGGACAATTTTCGCCGGCTGCAGGACGGCTTGAAGGGGCTCGACGCGCAGTTGTGTTACGCGATGAAGGCGAACTCGAACCTCGCGATCCTGCGGCATTTTTCGAACCTCGGCGCGGGTTTCGACCTCGTGAGCGGAGGTGAAATCCGCCGGGTGATCGCCGCCGGCTCCAATGTCCGCACCAGCGTGTTCGCCGGAGTCGGCAAGACCGAGGCCGAGATCAAGCTGGCGCTGGAAAACGGCATCTTCTCCTTCCACGTCGAGAGCGAGCCCGAGCTCGCCCGGATCAATCACGTGGCGGGCACCCTCGGGTTGAAGGCCCCGATCGCGATTCGGGTTAATCCGGACGTCGACGCACACACGCACGCGAAGATCACGACCGGCAAGAGCGACAACAAGTTCGGCATCCCGCTGAAGCACGCCGCCGCCGCCTACGAGGCCGCCGCGAAGTACCCGAACCTCACCATCAAGGGAGTGCAGATGCACATCGGGTCGCAGCTCACGTCCGTGGCCCCGTTCGTGGAG
Organism: Opitutaceae bacterium; assembly: GCA_040381375.1. Classification (GTDB taxonomy): domain Bacteria; phylum Verrucomicrobiota; class Verrucomicrobiia; order Opitutales; family Opitutaceae; genus ER46. The sequence goes on along the minus strand of JBEIHL010000173.1, from coordinate 1,505 downwards.
GCCGTGGAAAAGGTCGGGCCTTTCGCCGCCGACCTGAAGGCCCGTTATGGCATCACTTATTTCTCCATTGGTGGTGGCATGGGCATCATCTACAAGGACGCCCTGTCCAGCGGCCAACAAGCCTGGTGGGAGTCCCAGCCGCTCGAGAAGCGTCCGCTCACGCCCGAAACCTACGGCGCCGCGCTGGTGCCGCTGTTGAAGCCCCTCGGTCTGAAGATCCTGCTCGAACACGGTCGCTTCATGGTCGGCAATTCCGGCGTTTTGCTCTCGCGGGTCGAGCATCTCAAGCGCGGCGCGGGAAAGAACTTCCTCATTGTCGACGCGGCCATGAACGACCTCGTGCGGCCCGCGATGTACGACAGCTTCCATGAGATCGTGCCACTGCGCCGGGACTCGTCGCGCCGGGCGCTGACAGTCGACGTCGTCGGACCGATCTGCGAAAGCGGTGACTGTTTTGCGAAGGACCGCCAGATCCAGGAAATCGGCGAGGGCGAGCTGATCGCCTTCATGAGCGCCGGTGCCTACGGCTACACGATGGCCAGCCGCTACAACACCCGCGGCATGGCCGCCGAGGTGCTCGTGAAGGGCAGCGCCTTCGAACTGATCAACGCCCGCGAAACCTTCGAACAGTTGATCGCCGGCGAAAAGGTGCCCGCGTTCCTGGCCTGAGGTTCAAGGGCGGAGATGTGGGAGCGGGTTTACCCCGCGACGGGTCGGGGCGTGAAGCCCCTCCCACAGTGGAATGCACCGTGAAGCGGCCGCGTCGCTTTTGCGTGTCTTTCGCGGTTTTCGTGCTTAACCAGTCGCCATGAATTTCGTGGTTGTCGGCGCCGGGGCCTGGGGTACGGCGTTCGCGCTGCACCTGGCGCGCACCGGGCATTCGGTTGCCCTCGTGCCGCGCCGTCCCGATCAGGCACTGGCCATCGCCGCCCAACGTGAAAATCCCGAGTACCTCCCGGGCGTATCCCTGCCACCTGAGCTCGTCGTGACCCCGGACCTCACCGCGGCCGTGGCCCAGTCCGACGTTATCCTGCTGGCCTGTCCGGCCCAGGCGCTGCGCGAAACCAGCACGCGGCTCCGGCACGCCCTCCCGTCGGCGGGACCGGAGCGGTTCGTGGTGAGCCTCGCCAAGGGCCTCGAGTCCCAAACCCACGCCCGTCCCTCCGAGGTGATCGCCAGCGTGCTCCCGGGCATGCTCGTCGGAGCCCTCACCGGACCGACCAACGCCCTCGGCGTGGCGCACGGCGAGCCGTCCGCCCTGGTGCTGGCCGCCAGCCGGCCGACGACCCCGCTGCGGGAGTTTCAGGCCGCCATGAGCGGTCGCACGTTGCGCATCTACACGAGCGACGACCTTGCCGGCGTGGAATTCGGCGGGTGCCTGAAAAACATCTACGCCATCGCCGCCGGCTGCTGCGACGGCCTGAAACTCGGCGACAACACCAAGGCTGCCCTGCTCACACGCGCGCGGGCCGAAATGGTCCGCGTCGGTGTCGCCCTCGGCGCGC
>JBEIHL010000172.1:0-6616 GCA_040381375.1 Opitutaceae bacterium | reverse complement strand
TCGCGCCGGGCAGGCCGGCAATGCCTCCTTCGCCGCGGCCATGCCCGTGGAGGCCACGTTCAACTTCGTCTCCGGCGGCCTGTCGCCTTTCATCACGAGCCCGCCGCTCGACCAGACGGTCACGGCGGGTGGCAGCGTCACCTTTCGAGGCATCGCGATCGGCACCCCGGCGCCGACGTATCAGTGGCTGAAGGACGGCGTGCTTCTCCCGGGCGCGACCAGTGCGACCCTGACGTTGGCGTCGACCACGCTCGCCGATGCCGGCCGTTACACGCTGACCGCCACCAATGTCGCCGGCACTTCCACCGCGTCGGCCACGCTCACCGTCCGCGCCGCGCCCGTCATCACCGCCGGCCCCACGAGCCAGGCCGTCTTCGCCGGCGATCGGGTCACCCTCACGGTCTCCGTCACCGGCTTCCCCGCTCCCACGTACCAATGGCGCCGAAACGGCACCGCGGTGGCCGGAGCCACGAGCGCGACATTGATCCTGGCGAGCGCGCTCGCGACCGACGCCGGCAACTACACGGTCACGGCCAGCAATGCCCTCGGCACGGTGACCAGCGAACCGGCCGCCCTGACCGTCACCACCCGCGACTTCAGTGGCGTGTATTTCGGCCAGTTCAGCGGGGCCGACGGTGAATTCGTGCTGTACGTGCGGGCCGATCGCACCTCGGTGTTTCTCGGCACCCTGCCCGCCCGGCAGTCGGGGCTCGCGCTGACCAATCTGCGGGTGGATCTCGCGGGGGGGTTCTCCCAAGCCACCGCTACGCTCAGCGGAACTCCGCCGACATCGGTGACGCTGCGCGGTACGCTCGACGAAGCCACCGGAGCTCTGACCGGCACGGTGGCGGAACTCGGCCTCACCCTGACCGGCAGCCGCTCCGAGCGCTCCGGGCCGGCGGCGGCGCTGGCCGGTTACTATCCCATCGCCCTCATCGGCAGCGGCTCCGGCCGCGGCCAGGCGATCGTGGCGCCCAACGGACAAGTCTTCGTGCTCACCGCGGCCGGGCCCACGCTGGACTCCGCCCGTGGTGTACTGGACGCCGCCGGCCGGCTGACGGCCACGACGGCGACGCAGGCGACCCTGGACTTCGTGTTCACGGGGGGCACGGTGCGCGGGACGGTGCGGACTCCGACCGGGACGACCGGCACGATCGCCGGCGTGATCGACTCGTTGGCCGGAAGGGAACACCTCGTTAATCTCTCGATTCGCACCACGACGTCACCCGGGGCGGGTACGCTGATCACCGGATTCGTGATTGCCGGCACCGTAGCGAAACAAGTGCTGATCCGGGCCGCGGGTCCGGCGCTGGCGGGTGCGCCGTTCAACGTCGCCGGCGCGCTGGCCGACCCGACGCTCCAGGTTTTCCGCGGCGCGACGGCCGTGGGACAAAACGACGACTGGGGAACGCCGGCCACAAACGTCGCGGCGATCACGGCGGCGGCGACCCGGGCGGGGGCGTTTCCGTTCCGCGCCGGCAGCAGCGACGCCGCGCTGCTTTCCACCCTGACGCCCGGCGCCTACACGGTGGTCGTGGCGGGCGGCACCGGCAACGTCCTCGCCGAGATCTACGAAGTGCTGCAAAACAATGAAGTGCCCGGGGCGCGCCGGGTCGTAAACGTTTCGGCCCGTGGTCTGGTTTCGCCCGCGACTCCCTTCATCTCCGGCTTTGTGATCAGCGGCCCGGGTCCGCAGCGCGTGCTGATTCGCGGAATCGGTCCGACGCTCGCCGGCGCGCCCTTCAACGTCGCCGGCACGCTGCCGAACCCGCAGCTCTCCCTCTTCCGCGGCGCCGCCGTCGTGAAAACCAACGACGACTGGTTCCGCGATCCCGAGGCCGCACTGGTGCGGGAGGCGAGCGTCCGCGCCGGAGCATTTGCCTTGGGCAACACCAGCCTCGACGCCGCAATGCTCGTTTTCCTGGAGCCCGGGGCTTATACCGTGCAGGTCACTCCGCCTGCCAACGCCAACGCGGCCAATTCCACCGGCCTCGTCCTGATCGAAGTGTACGAGTCCGCACCGTAATCACGGCCGCAGGGACTCCGTTGGGCACGCCGTGCGGCAGTCCCTTACTTCTTCTCGGCGCCCGGCAGATTCAGCTTCACGGCCGGCGCATCCTTCTTCTCGGCGCCAGCGGCGGCCGCGGGAGCAGCCGGAGCCACGGGGGCAGCGGGAGCGGGCGTGGCCGGCAAAGTCGCGCGAAGCATGACGGCGCGCTGCGACCAGGCACCCATCGGATCGATCTGGTTGAGTAGATCCACCATCTTTTGGGCTTCCGTGGCATCCGCGGCGTCCACCGCGAGGCTCGTCACATGATAAGCGGCTTCGGAACGCACCGCCTTGGGCAGCTTGGCGTCGTCCGCGAGCTGCTTGAGTTCCTTGGTCGCCTCGGCGGCCTTGCCGGACTGCGCCTTCGCTACGGCGCGGCCAACCTTGGCGCGGGCGGCGAGCGGGCCGTCCTTCAGCACCTCGAGCGCCTTGTCGTAGCCGGCCACCGCGTCGGCGGCTTTGCCTGCGGCATAGGCTTCGTCCGCCAGCCGCAGTTCGGCGATGGCCCCCAGCGTGTGGCCCCGGTGGGCGGCAATGAAAGACTTGAGCTGCTCGTTGGAAGTCGCAGCCGCATAGGCGTCCTGCACGTCGCGCTCCTTCTTGCGCGCCATGTACTCCCACCCGCCCTTGCCAACGATGATGAGGAGGATCAGGACGCAAACGCCGTACAGGGCCGTCCGGTACTTCTGCCAGAAGATCTCCATCCTGTCCTCGAACGTGAGCGCGGTGGTCGCATCGGCCGCGACGAGATTACGATCATCGCCGGCGGGACCGGGGCGGGGACTGGAAGGAGTGGCGGGCGTGCTCATGCGGGCGGTTTGGACAGCGTTGAAACGGTGACGAGAGCAAATGCCAGGACCCCTGTAAATGCAGGAATCAGTCAATCAAACACCACGGTCTTGTTCCCATAGACGAGCACCCGGCCTTCGAGATGCCAGCGCACGGCCTGCGCCAGCACCGAGCGCTCGAGGTCGCGGCCCTTGCGGACCAGGTCCTCGACGCCATGACGGTGGGTCACGCGCGCGACGTCCTGGTGAATGATCGGCCCCTCATCGAGGTCCCGCGTCGCATAGTGCGCGGTGGCCCCGATCAGTTTCACGCCGCGGGCATGAGCCTGGTGGTACGGCCGGCCCCCGGCGAACGCCGGCAGGAACGAGTGGTGGATGTTGATAACCGGCGCCCCGAATTTCTCTAGGAAATCAGCGGACAGGACCTGCATGTAACGCGCGAGCACGACCAGCTCCACGCCCAGTTCGCGCAACAGCGCGAGCTGCCGCGCCTCCGCCTCCGCCTTGGTCGCCGCGGTCACCGGGATATGAACGAAGCGCAGGCCGTAACCCCCGGCCACGGCCGCGAGGTCCGGGTGATTGCCCACGATCGCCACCACGTCGCACGGAAAATCGCCCGCCTTCCAGCGCAGCACCAGATCGTGAAAGCAATGGTCCGCCTTCGAAACGAAGATCGCCACCCGCGGCCGATCCACCGACGACAGCAGCCGGACCTTCATCCCCAGCGACTCACCCGCGAACCGGGCAAACTCACCCTCGATCGCCGCCCTGCCGCCAGCCGCCCCGCCGCCCGCAACCTCAGCGCTGGCGGGCTCCCATTCGATCCGCTGAAAGAACACGCCTTCCTCGGTGTCGCGGTGCTGGTCGGCATGCAGGATGTTGCCACCCTGCGCGAAAATCCAACCGGCAACCCGCGCGACGAGGCCGGGCTGGTCGGGACCGTGCAACAGAGCGATGAGGGTGGCGGGCGGCGGCGCAGACATGTGAGGCAAAGACGTTGAGGCCCCGGACACCCGTTGTCACGTTGGGAGCGCGGCCGCCAAACTCAGGGCAGCAGCAGCACCTTGCCGGTCGTCGCCCGGCCCTCGAGCGCGCGATGGGCCTCGGCGGCGGCGGCGAGCGGAAACGTGGCACCGATCCGCACGTTAAGTTCGCCCGTCTGCACCCAGCGAAACAGGTCGCCGGCCCGTGCGTTCAGCTCCTCCCTCGCCTGCGTGTAATGGGTCAACGTCGGCCGCGTGAAATAGAGGGAACCCTGCTGCGAGAGCAGCAGCGGGGCGAAGGGCGCCACGGCGCCGCTGGCGTTGCCGAAGGAGACGAACATGCCGCGCGGACGCAGGCTGTGCAGCGTGCCTTCAAACGTGTTCTTGCCCACCGCATCATACGCGACATCCACCCCCCGACCGCCACTGAACGCGCGGGCCGCGGCCGTGAAATCCTCGCGGGTGTACACGCACACCGCATCGGCTCCCGCGGCACGGGCCAGCTCGGCCTTCGCATCGGTGCCGACCGTCGTGATGACGCGCGCGCCGCGCCGCTTCGCGATCTGGATGAGCAGCAAGCCCACGCCGCCCGCCCCCGCGTGGATCAGCGCGGTGTCGCCCGCCTTCAGGGGAAACGTGTCGCACGCGAGATAGTGCGCGGTCATCCCCTGCAGCAGCAGCGCGGCTGCGGTCGGCGCGTCCACTCCGAGGGGAATCCTCACCGCGTGCGCCGCCGCCACGGTAGCCTCACCGGCGTAGGCCCCGGCAACCCGCGCCGACGCAATCCGTTCACCAACGGCCAGCGTCGTCACGCCCTCACCCACCGCCGTCACCACCCCGGCCGCCTCGGCGCCGAGCGTGTGCGGCAGATCGGTCTTGTAGAGTCCGCTGCGAAAATACGTGTCGATGAAGTTGACGCCGGCCGCCTCGACCCGGAAGCGCACCTCACCCACTTTCGGGGTCGGGACAGGAACGTCCTCGAGGCGCAATTTGTCCGGCCCGCCCGTCTCGTGAATGCGAATCGCGTGCATGGGACCCACGAAACGCGAACGGCGAAAAAAGGAAACCCTTGAAACCGATTGTCCTCTAAAGTCGGCGCTCGATCGACGCGGACACGGACTGCGCCGAGGCCAGGTCGCCCTTGAGACTGGGCCGAATCTTGAGGCTGGTCCGGTTCGGCGCGAGTTCCTTGACCTTGACCACGACCGGCGTGTCGGTGGCGTCGCGGCCGTTCAGCTCCGCCTCGACGACGAGCGGCTCGTCCTTCACGAGGAAGAGATTCTTGTCCTGCAGGCCGAACTTCGCGGCACTTTAGGTGGACGCAAAATCCCGGTCGACGAACACCTGCAATTCACCGAACCGCTACTGGCCGCGGGTTCCGGGCGAAAGCAGCACCTGGGTGCAGCCGGGGGTGCCGAAGAGCGTGCCGGCGAGCAGCAGGGATCCAAGGAGTCGAAAGCCGGCGATACTCGGTTTTGTCATGAGCGGGAAGCGTTCGCGGCGAAAGACCCAATATCCGGACGGAAGTTCAACCGTCCGCCCGAATTGCCGGACGGTTGACCGGACTCTCACAACCGGCCGGCAGCCGGCCTCAGCCGACCACGGTGACGTTGCCCCGGTAGAGCTGGATGGGGCGCACGCCGACATGCTTCTCGCGCAGCGCCCGGATGCCTTCGATTGCAGCAGCCGCACCCGTGATGGTCGTCATGATGCAGACGTTATGGGCATACGCCGCCGAGCGGATGGCGTTTTCGTCGCGCCGCGGGATCATTCCAGCCGGGGTGTTGATCACCATCTGGATCTGGCCGTTCTTGATCAAGTCGACCGGGTTCGGGCGGCCCTCTTGGATCTTGGCGAGCTTCCGGACCGGCACGCCGGCCGCCGTCAGCGTCTGCGCCGTACCGCTGGTCGAATAGATCGTGAAGCCCATCTTCTCGAGGGCGCGGGCAATCTCGACCGCGCGCGGCTTGTCGCTGTCCTTCACCGACAGGAACACGTTGCCCTTTACCGGCAGTCCCGGTTTGGCCGCGGCCTGCGCCTTCGCGAACGCGACGCCGAGGTCGTCATCCAGGCCCATGACTTCGCCAGTCGACCGCATCTCGGGTCCGAGTGCGATGGTCGCGCCCGGGAAGCGCACGAACGGGAACACGGCCTCCTTCACGCACCAGTGTTTCGGCGTCTGCTCGCGGGTAAAACCGAGATCTTTCAGCTTCGCTCCCGTCATCACCTTCGCGGCGAGTTTCGCCAGCGGGACGCCGATGGCCTTGGCCACGAACGGCACGGTGCGCGACGCCCGCGGGTTCACCTCGAGCACGTAGAGCAGGTTGTCCTTGATCGCGAACTGGACGTTCATCAGGCCGATGACCTTGAGCGCCCGCGCAAGCTCGTAGGTCGCCTGGCGCACGGTGTTGAGCATGTCGGCCGAGAGCGTGTGCGGCGGCATCACCATCGCGGCGTCGCCCGAGTGCACGCCGGCGTACTCGATGTGCTCGAGCATGCCGCCGATCACGGACGTCTCACCATCGCTGATACAGTCGACGTCGAGCTCGATCGCGTCCTCGAGGAACTTGTCGATCAGCACCGGCTTGTCCGGCATGACGTCGAACGCCTGGCGCACGACCCCGCGGAACTCCTCCTCGTTGTAGACGATGAACATGCCGCGGCCGCCGAGAACGAAGGACGGACGGAGGAGGACTGGGAAGCCGATCTCTTCGGCGGCCAGGTAGGCTTCTTCGGCCGAGAGGGCGGTCTTGTTAACGGGCTGGCGGATGCCGAGCTCGATGAGGATGTCCTTA
>JBEIHL010000171.1:0-6618 GCA_040381375.1 Opitutaceae bacterium | reverse complement strand
GCCACAAAACTGGATTTGTCGGGCAATCCGTCGGCCTCGTTCACCAGCTTCATTCCCAAGAGCGGAAACTGGGGCGCGTCGTTCAATCGGAAGCAGATCACGGTGACCGCGCGATGGAACTATCGCGGGCTCGACAAGCGTGCGGCGATCACGGGATTCGGGGCGGACGGATATGAGTACTACAAGGCGCGAACCACGCTGGACACGTACGTGTCGTATCAACTCACGCGCCGTCTGTCGCTGGCCGGCAGCGTGAACAATCTGTTGAACGAGCCGCAGACGCTGCTGCGTTACGGATCGGACACGCCGGCTTACGCGCGGCAGTTCCAGCGGGCGCACTATGGTGTGCAATTTGGCGTCGGGCTGAAGGGCACGTATTAGCCTTAAAATTTCGCAGCAACTTAGAAGCTGATCGTATTTGTCCAAACCCCTCCCTGATCCGACCCCCCTTAAAATCCAGTTTCCTATCAGCAACGCCGAGGCGTTTTACCGCGTCTGAGCTGCCAGTCCGCCCATCCCTCTCCCCATGAAAGTCACCTCCTCCACCCGCCGCCACTTCATCAAGACCGCCGCGACCGCGGTGACGGCATTCCAGATTTTGCCGCGCCACGTGCTCGGCGGCCCGCGCTTCGTCCCGCCGAGCGAGAAGATTAGCCTCGCGGTCGTCGGCGCCGGCGGGCGCGGCACGCAGAACCTCCGCATGCTGCTCGCGCAAGCCGACACGCAGGTCGTCGCGGTCGCGGACCCGGCGGAGACGTTCAGCCAGAAATACTACGACAAGGGCGTCGGCGGCCGCCTGCCCGCGCTCGCGATCGTCGATGAGCATCACGGCAAGGCGACGCCTGGCTACCGGTGCGCGGGCTACGAAGATTTCCGCGTGATGCTCGAGAAGGAGAAAAGCCTCGACGCGATTCTCTGTGCGACGCCCGACCACACGCATGCCTACGTCTCGATCGTCGCGATGCGCGCGGGCAAGCACGTGTATTGCGAGAAGCCGCTCACGCATAACATCCGCGAGGCGCGCGAGGTCGCGCGTGTCGCGCAGGAGACGGGCCTTGCGACGCAGATGGGCAACCAGGGGCACTCGAATCCCGGCATCCGCGAAACCGTCGAGCACCTCCACGCCGGCACGATCGGCGCGGTGAAACAAATCTACTCGTGGGTGGGCACGAAGCGCTGGAACCCGACGCTCCTCACCAAGCCCGCCGAGGCACAGGCCGTGCCCGCCGGCATGAACTGGGATCTGTGGATCGGGCCGCGCGAGCCGCGGGACTTCCACGCGGCGTATCACCCGGTGGCGTGGCGCGACTTCTGGGCGTTCGGCACGACGGTGATGGGGCGACTTCGCGTGCCACGACATGGACGCGGCCACGTGGGCCTTCGATTTGCCGGCGCCGGTGCGCATCGAGCCCTATGCCGTCGGTCCGACCGACGCCGAGATCGCGCCGCACGGCAGCATGATCCATTTTGATTTTCCGGCCCGCGGCCGCTGGCCGGCGCAGCGGCTCACCTGGATGGATGGCGGCCTGCGCCCGTCCGCGCCCGAGGCGCTCGGGAAATTCACGCTGGCGAGCCGCGGCACGATGTTCATCGGCGAGAAGGGTGTGATCCAGTGCGATGGCGCGGGCGCGCCTCCGCGGATTTTCCCCGACAGCCTGCGCGCGAGCGCGGAAAAACCCGCCGCGACGATCCCGCGATCAAAGGGCCATCACCGCGACTGGCTCGACGCGATCAAAGGTGGTGGCGCGGCGAGCAGCCATTTCGGCTACGGCGCGCGCCTCACCGAGATCGGGCTGCTCGGCGTGCTCGCGCTGCGCCTCGGCAAGCCGATCGAATGGGACGCTGCGAACCTGAAAGTCCCCGGCCGCCCCGAGGCCGATGCGATGATCAACGGGACCTATCGCGCAGGGTGGGAGCTACCGGGTTGAGGCGCGCAGAGGCGGCGCGGCTCAGCGACCGCCCTTGATCGCATCGTCGGCGCGCAGCTCGGCGGGCGGGCCGAGAAGCGCTTCGCGAAGATTTTCCGCGGTGAGTTCGAAGACGAGCAGCCCCGGCGTCACGCGGTCGCTCGGTTCGCGCGGGCGGAGCCAGGCGCAGAGGCGGGCGAAGCGCAGCCAGTCGTAGGCGCCGATGCGTTGCCGCCACGTCTCGACGCCATCCATGGCGACGAAGGCGTTGAGCGCCTCCGGCGACGTGTTCGCGCCCTGGAGGCGGTTCATCGCGGCGGTGAGTTCCTGGTAGGCGCGCTCGAGCGACGGGCGCCACGGGCCGTTCACGCCGCCGTAGACGGATTGGAGCATCGTCGCGCTGATGACGTAGGTGCCGGGGCCGAGTGCGTAAGCGGCGCCGGCGGGCCGCAGATCGAATTCCTGCGGGAGCAGCACGGCGTCGAGCTTGTGGCGGCCCAGGTCGGCGTTGCCGAAGTAGGAAAACCCCTCCCTGATCCGACCCCCCTTAAAATCCAGTTTCCTATCAGCAGCAAATCATCCGCCCCCATCCGCCAAACCATGAATGTCAACCTGTCCTCCACTCGCCGCGCCTTTCTGAAACAGTCCGTCATCGCCGGTGCGGCGCTAGGCTTTCCGGCGGTCGTGCGGGCGGCCGGACTCAACAGCCGCATCAATGTCGCGGCGATTGGCGCCGACGGCCAAGGCTACAACGACCTCCACAATGTCTCGAAACACGCCAAGGCGAACTTTGTGGGTTTCTGCGACGTGGATCTCAACCGGTTTGCAAACAAGGGGTGACGAAAAATCTGAGGTTTCCTAACTAAGCAGTGTAGTGACGGTGACGGTCAACCATTCTACATTGGTTCGCATGACTCAGTTCCGCGGCAAAGCCCTCATCGTGGTCGGCGACGCAGCCGAGACCCTCGACACGCTCTATCCCTACTACCGGCTGATCGAAGCCGGTATTCAGCCGGTGGTGACCGGACCGGAGCGACGCCGGTACCAAATGGTGATGCATGAGGTGAAGCCGGGCTGGACGATCACGAAGGAATGGGAGGGCTACACGATCGACGTCGACGTGCCGTTCGCCGAGGTGAAGGAGCAGGAGTACCTTGGCATCATGTTCTCCGGCGGCCGGGCACCGGAGTATATCCGCTACGACGCAGACCTCGTGCGCATGACGAAGTACTTTTTCGCGACCAACAAGCCCGTCGCCTCCGTCTGCCACGGCGTGGAGATCCCGGCCTACGCCGATTGCGTGCGCGGACGCCGCATGGCCACGGTGGCGAAGTGCAAATTCGATCTCGAAGTCTGCGGCGGCATCTACGTGGATGCTCCGTGCGTGGTGGACGGCAACTTGGTTTCGGGTCGCACCTATCGGGACAACGGCCACTATCTCGGGCCCTGGATCCGGATGCTGGAAGCCGCGCGCGACCAGGCCAAGTGAATGTAGGCGGGGTGCCCTCAAGCCAGGCCCCCAACCGCTCCTCTGAGATTTCACCGCAATCCCCATGCTACCCCGCCGCCATTTCCTCCAGTCGCTCGCCGTCGCGGCGACCGCGCCCGTGCTCGCCCGCGCGGCCCAGCGCGAACCGTTTAGCCTGCGGTACATCCTGGCTTCGGCCATGTATGGCGAGATGCCGCTCGACGTCATCCTGCCCGAGGTGGCGAAGACCGGCTCCGAAGCAATCGACATCTGGTGCAAGGTGCACGGCAACCAGCGCGAGCAGATCACGGCGATGGGCGACGACGCGTTCGCCGCGTTGCTCGCGAAACACCGCGTGAAGCTGGGGGTGAGCACGCGTTATCCGCTCGGCCCGCTGGGACTCGGAGACGAGATGAAGTGGATGAAGAAGTTTGGCGGCGGCATCATCGTCACCGGCAGTGGCGGTCCGAAGGGGCTGCCGGCGGCGGAACTCAAGCCAGCGATCCGCGGCTTCATCGAACGCATGAAGCCGCACGTCGCCGCCGCGGAGGAGAACGGCGTGACCATCGCAATCGAGAATCACAGCAATTCACTGCTCCACCCTCCGGATTCGCTGCGCCATTTCGCGGAGTTCAACCGCTCGCGCCACCTCGGCGTTGCGTTTGCCCCGCACCACCTGCACGAGTGGTCGGACCAGATTCCGGCGCTGCTGCGCGATCTGGGCGCGAACCAGATTCCGTTCATGTATTTTCAGGAGCACTCCGACGGCATCCGGCAGAAGGTCGCGAAGGAAATCGAAATGCGCCAGCTGCCCGGCTACGGCGCGCTCGACTACCGGCCGATCGTGAAGGCGCTGCGGGACATCCGCTACACCGGCTACGTGGAAATCTTCATGCACCCGACGCCGCGCGGCATACCCATCCTGCCGACCGTCGCCGAGATCACCGGCGCCATCAACCGCTCGCGGGCGTACGTCGAACAGTGCCTGCGGGAGGTGGCGGGGTGAGTCGGGCCGCCGTCATCGGCGGGTTGGCCCTGCTCGGCGTCCTGGTGTCCCGCGCCGAACCGGTGGTAACCGGCTACGAACGCTTTCACGCCGCGCAACCGGATGCCGCGGGTGGGCGGTTGCTCTACAACGAACTTGGCTGCGCCAACTGTCATGGCGGCGAAACGGGCCTGCCCGCGCGCCGCGGCGCCGACCTGAACACGGTCACGACCCGCGCCCGGGCCGAGTGGTTGCAGGCGTTCATTGCTGATCCGACGCGCGTGCACGCGGGCACGACGATGCCGCAACTGCTGGCGGGACGCCCGGCGGCGGACGCGGCCGACGTCGTGCACTACCTGGGCACGCTGACGCCGAAAAGCACGGCGAAGCCGAAACTCATGCGGCACATCAACGCCGACCGCGGCCGCGATCTGTATCACACGCGCGGCTGCGTGGCGTGTCACGTGCCCCGCGACGACTACGTCCCGCCCGAGGGCCGGCCCCCGGCGGCGGAGTTCACGCATCGGGCCGTGGGCCTGCCAGTGCTGACGGAGAAGTACGTGCTCGGCACGCTGGCCGAATTCATCCGCGACCCGCTGAAGGTGCGGCCCGACGGCCGGATGCCGCGCGTCGAACTCGACGAACAGGACGCGCTCGACCTCGCGAGTTACCTGCTCGGCCTGAAAGGCAGCGATGGCGAGGCGGTGCCGAAACTCGCCCCGTTCGCGGCCGACAAAGCGCGCGCGGAACGCGGCCGCGGCATCGTCGCGGCCCTGCGCTGCGCCGCCTGTCACGACCTGCCCGCGAATGTCGCGGTCCAGCCCGTACCACTTAGCGGTACGACGGGCGGTTGTCTCAGCGACCAACCCGCCGCGGGCGTGCCGCGCTACGCGCTCAGCGCGGGCCAGCGCCGGGCGCTGCAGGCCTTTCTCGCGGAACGCGACCGGCCGCTCGAACCGGGGCCGCGCGCGGCGCTGACGCTCGAGGCGTTGAACTGCGCGGCGTGTCACGAACGCGACGGCCGCGGCGGCCCCGACGCGGCGCGCAAGGCGTATTTCCAAGGCGATCACGGTCTCGGCGACACCGGCCGCTACCCGCCGCCGCTCACGGATGCCGGCCGCAAGCTGCAGCCCGACTGGCTCGCGCGCGCGCTCAAGGGCACGGCGCGCGTGCGGCCGTATCTGCAGACGAAGATGCCGGTTTACGGCGCGGCGACCGACGCGCTGCCGGCGCTGCTCGCGCAGGCCGACGCGCGATCGGAACGAAGTTTGCCGGCCGGCGACATCGAGGCGGGCCGGAAGCTGCTCGGCACGCAGGGCGGCACGGGCTGCATCACGTGTCACGGCTGGGGCGACCGGGCCTCGCTGGGTATCCAGGCTCTGGATATTTCGAATCTGGCCGCGCGGCTGCAACCCGGCTGGCTGCACGACTACCTCGTTAATCCGGCCGCGTACCGGCCGGGCACGCTGATGCCCTCGTTCTGGCCCGAGGGCCGGGCGGCGAACCAGGCGATCCTCGGCGGCGACACCGACCGGCAGATCGCGTCGCTGCTCGCGTTTTCCCGTGAAGGTCGCGGCCTGCCGGAAGGCTTTCCCTCGACGACGACGCGCGAGTTCGAGCTCAAGCCCACCGACCGGCCGATCGTGCTGCGCACCTTCCTGGAGGACGCGGGCACGCACGCGATCCTCGTCGGATTCCCCGTCGGCTTTCACCTCGCGTACGACGGTCGCGAAGGTCGGCCCGCGCTGGCGTGGAAGGGACGCTTCTTCGACGCCTACGGTACCTGGTTCTCGCGGTTCGCGCCGTTCGAGAAACCGCTGGGGGAAGAGGTCGTGCGCTGGCCGGTGGCAGCCGCCGCGGGCGATTCAGCAGCGTCCGCGGCGGCGCGGCGTTTCGACGGTTACCGACTCGATGCTGAGGGCGTGCCGACCTTTCTGCTCACCGTGGCGGGCGTGCGGGTCGAGGAGCGCTTCGAGGCGTTCGCGGGCGGATTACGCCGCCGTGTCCGCTGGAGCGTCGAGGCGCTGCGCGCACTGCCGGTGGCGCATCCGGCGGGCGTCACGGTGACCGAGGCGGCCGGCAGCAAGCCGGGGGAAATGGAGTTCATCTACACATGGCCATGACGACGACATGCGGTCTTGCTCTGGGAGCGCCGGGGGGCAGCCCCGCGTGGGGGCGCCGTCGGGCGGGGGGGGGGGCCGGGCGGCCCCGGGGGGGCGCGGGGTGGGTATTGAGACCGGGTAGCGGGCGGCTAGGGG
>JBEIHL010000170.1:0-6637 GCA_040381375.1 Opitutaceae bacterium | reverse complement strand
GCTGCGCGCTGGTGCGGCTCTCGCCCCCGGCCGTGAGTTCGGCGAGGCGGTGTTCGTATTCTGACACCACTTCGCCGAGGGCGGCCGTTTCCTCCACCGAGGCTGCCGCCGCCGCGCGCAGGGTCTTGAGCCCGGCCTCGACGGCCGCGATGCGGGCGACGCGGTCCTCGCGGCTTTGCGTATCATCTGCGCGGAGACGCAGTCGGCAGATCAGTGTCTCCAGCGTCATGCCCTGAAGCAGCAGCGTCACCAGCACCACGCCGAATGAGAGAAAGATCACGATGTCACGCCCCGGAAACGGCGTGCCGTCGGCCTGCAGCAGCGGAATCGACAGCGCGGCGGCGAGCGTGATCGTGCCCCGCATCCCGGCCCAGCCGGTGACCAGCACCGCCTGCCACGTTGGCGGCGCCTCCGTGCGACGAAGCCGCGGAAACAGCAGGAAGGGGAGGTACGCGCCGGGCATCACCCACGCGAGCCGCGCCAGGATGGCGGTCCCCGACACGGCGGCCGTGAACAGGGCGAGTTGTGACACCGTGAAGGCGCTGCTCACGCTGGCGAGCAGGGTCGGGAACTGCAGCCCCAGCAGGATGAACGCGAGGCCGTTGAGCCAGAAGAGCACGACCGACCAGGTGGCATGCGCCGTCTGCCGGGTCGCGACGTCCGGCCGGAGCGGATCACGCCAGCCGGAGTAAAGTCCGGCGGCGACCACCGCGAGAATGCTCGACAGCCCCAGCGTGTCGGCGGCGAGGTACGCGGCAAACGGCGTCAGCAGCGAGATCGTGACCTCGATGAACACATCCGCGCTGCGCCAATGGCGCAGCAGATCGCGGGCGCGGCCGATCGCCCAGGCGATGGCCAGTCCGACGGCGAGCCCGCCGGCCGCAACGAGCAGGAAATCGAGCGTCGCGGCGCGGAGCGAAAACGTGCCGGCGACCATTGCGGCCAGGGCGAACTTGAAGCCGACGAGGCCGGTCGCGTCGTTCATCAGGCTTTCTCCGTTGAGCACGACCGAGAGCC
This sequence comes from Opitutaceae bacterium, assembly GCA_040381375.1. Taxonomy (GTDB): domain Bacteria; phylum Verrucomicrobiota; class Verrucomicrobiia; order Opitutales; family Opitutaceae; genus ER46. Next base: position 5,620 of record JBEIHL010000170.1, on the reverse strand, counting down.
GGGCTGGTACCTTGAGCCGCTGCGTGATCGCGCTCACGGCGACGGCGTCGGTCGGCGAAACGAGCGCGCCAAGCGCCAGCGCCATCGCGAGAGGCAGGTCGGGCACGAGCCAGTGGGCGACGAAGCCGACCGAGAACGTGGTGAACACGACGAGCCCGGTCGCGAGCATCAGGATCGGGCGCTTGGCTGAGATGAAGTCGCGCAACGGCATCAGCCAGCCGTCGGCGTAAAGCAGCGGCGGCACGAAGCAGAGAAAGAAGATTCCCGGATCGAGCGCGATGCGGGGAAACACCGGCCAAAGTGCCGCCGCCGTGCCGCCGATGACGTGCGTGATCGGCATTGGCCACGGCAGCCAGCGCCCGACGATCGTCAGCGCCGTAAGCAGCAGCAGGAGCAGCAGCGCGTTTTCAAAGTTGGCCATGGGCAGACCTTCAATCCGACGTCTCAGTCGAGAGCGAGGGCCGAGCGGCCGGAAGTGCGAGGGGGCCGGCGCTCCATTTTCTCACACGTCGAAATACCGCGCTTGCACCCGGCGCTTCAAGCCGAGCGAACCGAAGCGGGCGATGAACGGGGCGAACACCGCCTGAAAAAAACGCCCGGTGCGCACGGTGCCGCTGCGGTGGCGTATCAACGCGCGGCGCAGCGCCTCGGCCGCGTGTTCCGGCGGCGGTCCGCTGCGCATCATCGCTTCGAAGGCCGCCCACGCGCGCGTCAGCCGGGGGCTTGGGTTCGGCTGCGGACGATTCACGCTCCGGTCGAAGTCGGTCCGATAATCCCCCGGCCGAAAATCAATCACGACCACCCCGGTGCCGGCCGTCTCGATCATCAGGCTCTCGCTCAACGCCGACAACCCGGACTTCGCCATGTTGTAGGCGCTCTGGAAGGGCAGGGGAAACTCCGCCGCCAGCGAAGAGATGTTCACCAGCGCGCCCCGGTTTCGGGCCAGCATTCCGGCCAGCGCGAGGTGCGAAAGCCGCGCGGGCTCGACCAGCATTACGTCCAGTTGCTCCCGCCAGGCGGCGAAGTCGACCTCGACGTACTCCGCCAGGAGGCCGAAACCGGCGTTGTTGACGACCAGGTCGAACCCCCCGGCCGCCGTCTCGGCGGCGCGGAATGCCCGCTCCGCTGCGTCGGCGTCGCGGAGGTCCAGCGTCACGGCGGTGAAAAGCGAGACGTGCCGCTGGCCGAGATCCGCGAGCCGGTTCGCATCGCGCGACGTGCCCCAGACACGGACTCCCTCGCGGACCAGCATTTCGGCAAACGCCCGCCCAAGCCCCGTGCTGGCGCCGGTGACGAACGCGGAGCGGTGGCGATCGGAAACGCGGGTTGCGGCCACGAGGTCAGGTGAGGCGACGGAAGACGAGCGCGACGTTGGCGCCGCCGAACCCGCTGCTGTTCTTGACCACGACACCGGGCGGCCGCTCCTCCGTCGCGCGCGGCAGATTCAGGCCGGCGCACTCGGGATCGACCGTGCCGAGGTGGGCGCAGCCGGGGATGAAACCGTGGCGGATCGCGAGGGCGCAGAAGGCGCTCTCCATCGCGCCGGCGAGCGAGAGACCGTGGCCGGTCAGGGCCTTGGTGCTGCTGACGGCCACGCGGGACAGCTCCTGCTGGAAAACCGAGCGGAGCGCACGCGCCTCGGAAACGTCCCCGATGAGCGTCGAGGTGGCGTGGGCATTGACGTAGTCGACCGCGCCGGGCGCGACGCCCGCAGCCCGCAGGGCGTTGGTCATGGCGGCGGCGGAACCGTTGCCCTCGGGGTGGGAGATTGCGACGTTGTGTCCGTCGGACGCCTGACCCCAGCCGAGCACTTCGGCATAGGGCGTGACTCCGCGGCGGGCGACCTCGGCTTCGCTTTCCAGCACGACCACGGTGCCGCCACCGGTGCCGACGAAGCCGTCGCGCGCGGCGTCGAAAGGGCGGGAGGCGAGCGCGGGGTCGGTCTGACACGACAGCGTGCGCATGCCGGCAAAAGGCAGGATCGCGTCCGTGTTCCCATCCTCCGCGCCGACGACGAACATCCGATGCTGTCGCCCGAGCGTGATCTCATCGAAGGCGAAACCGAGCGCGTGGGCCGACGAGGCGCAGGCGGAGGAGAAGCCGCACGACGCGCCGAGAATCTTGAAGGCGGCGACGAGGTTGAAATTCAGCGTGCCGACGATGGAAGCGACTATCCCGAGCGGCGAACACCGCATCACCCCTAACTTGATCAGCCGCTCATGGTGGTAGTGGGTGAGCATCGGGGACCCGCCCGAAGCGGCATAGAGTCCCGTGTGCGGGTTCGAGAGATCGGCGTCGGTCAGTTTTGCGTCTTCGATCGCCTGCAACATCGCGCAATGAGCGAAGAGGCCATTGGGCGCCATCGTGCGCAGCAACTCGCGCTTGATCCGATAGCGCGCGGGATAGGTCCAGTCCTCGGGGTCGGTCGAATCGGTGAAGAAGTCCTTGATGGTTCCGACGATCTTGACCGGGATCTCGGGCTTCTGAAACGGGGGATAGGGCTCGAAGCCATGACGGAGGGTCCGGAGGCTGGCGGTGACCGTAGCCGCGTCGTTCCCGATACTCGTGATGAATCCCAAACCGGTGATGAAAACTCTGGGCATGCGCCTTGTTGCGGCGGAGTGAAGGGTTTCCGCCCGGCGCGGTCAATCGGGGGGATTGGCTCTGTTGGCGGGCACAAAAAACGGCGGCCCGAGGCCGCCGTCGAAAATCAGGGAGGGGGAGGTGCCCGTTCCTCAGCCGTTCATCGCCGCCCGGATCGGTGTTGCGACGGGCGCAACGTCGGACTGGGTGCTGATCGGGGTGCCGTGGGCGACGCCGACGCCGTTGATCGGGACCGGAGCGTTCACGGCATCGACGATGCCAAAGGTCAGCGTGATCTCCTCCACGATAACGGCCTTTTCCTGACCCACGCGAATGGCGCCTTCGAACGTCGCGAGCGGCATTTTCATGCGCTTCGGCTTGATCGAGAGACTCAGGATATCGCCGGGTTTGCAGATGCGGTGGGCGCGGACGCCTTCGCAGCCGGTGAAGAAAATTGTCTGGGGACTGACCACCTTGCCCGGCTCGGTCGGCGCGCCTTCCAACAGATAGAGCACGGCGAGCTGGCCCAGGGCCTCGAGCATGATCGACGCGGGCATGACCGGATTGTCCTTAAAATGCCCCTGCAGGAAGAACTCCTGACCGCTGATCTTGTACTTGCCGTTGGCGGCGGTGGAACTGACGGAGGCCTCGTTGAGAAACAGGAACGGCGGCTGGATCGGCATCACCGCACCGATGTGCTCGATCGGGATGAACTTCGTCGGTCGCGGGAGGGGCAGACCGCGAATCTTGCAGTCGATGAAAGTCTTTACATCTCCAACGGTCCGCAGATTACGGAGTTCATCGTTGTTGATCGTCATCGTGAGGACGTCTTCGACCAAAATGACGATTTCCATCATCGTCAGAGAGTCGATGCCGAGGTCCTCAATCAGCCGGAGGTCGTCGTCCGCATCCTTCAGTTTTACCCGCAGGTCCGGTTCCACGAACCGCTCGATCACTCCGATGACCACTGCCGGAACGTGTTCCGCATTACCAGTCTTGCGGAATTGTACTGCGGCTTCGAAGGTGGAGGGGGAGCAGCGTTTCAACGCCTCGCGCAGTGCGACTTCGTCCTCGGGCGCAAACGGCTTGGGGGGCATGGCTACTGATTTTTGCGGCGTGGAACTGGAAGAACCTGCATCTGGCATCGTCTGTTCCTTCTATGTTACGGGAGGGTGGAAAGTAAACCCATTATTTCGACGCGACCGGCCGGGAGATCGTACGTGTCGTGGATGGGTGGTTCCCTGGGTTCCCGGACCCGTGGTCGCCGGACAAAACCCGAAACATGCGGGGGGCGGCGTGCCGCGCGGCGTGCGTCGTTCGGTTTCAAGCTCGACGCCGAGGCCTCTTGTGCCCCTTCGTGACCTCGCGCATGAGCGCGTCTCTTCACGTCGATCCCACGGGAGGTCCCGTCTTTCTCATCACGCACGAGTTTTACCCGAAACGTGGCGGGATAGCCACGTTCGCGGAGGAGATTGCCCGGGCTTCGGCGGGGTTGGGTTATGACATAGAAGTGTGGGCGCAATCGGCGCCGCCTGCCGTGGAGAAGGGGGACTGGCCCTTCCGGCTGCGCCGGCTGCCGCTCAAAGGCACTCACGACTGGGGTTGTCAGCTTCGCCTCGCCCGCGAACTCATCCGGCATCGTCGACATCTGCGGCGCGCCACGGTCTACCTGCCGGAGCCAGGGCCGATGATGACGATGATGCTGTTGCAGTTCTTCCACGCCTTTCGGCCGGGAAGACTTGTGCTGACGTTTCACGGCTCGGAAATCCTGAAATTTTCCCGGCAGCCGGTCCGCCGCTGGCTGGCCGGTCAGCTCATTCGTCGCGCGACCCGGGTCAGTACCCTGAGCAATTACACCCAGGAACTGCTGCTGGGGCATTTCCCTGAGGCGGCGGAAAAGATCTACCTCACGCCGGGAGCTCTTCGATCGGATTTCGCCGTCGTGCCGCCGAAGCCGGAAGCGACCCGGAGCAGGATCGTCATTCTCACCGTCGGGCGATTGCACCCGCGCAAAGGCCAGCTCGTCACCCTCCAGGCCCTGCAGATGCTGCCGCCGGCAGTGCGGGCCCAGATCGAGTACTGGGTGGTGGGCGCCCAAAGCAAAGGGAACTACGAGCGAGACCTGCGGGCCTGCGCGGCGGCCCAACCGGAACTGAAGGTGCGGTTCTTCGGCAATTTGCCGGATGAGGAACTCACGACGGTGTACGACGGGGCCGACATCTTCGCGATGACGAGCGTCAATTTGGAGCGCAGCGTCGAAGGCTTCGGGCTGGTCTACCTCGAGGCCGCCGCCCACGGCCTGCCGGTGGTGGCGCACGATGTCGGTGGGGTGGGCGAAGCGGTGGTCGACGGCGTGACCGGCTTGCTGGTGCCGCCGGATCGGCCCGCGCAGCTCGCGGCGGCGTTCGAGAAACTCATCCATGATCAGGGTTTGCGCCGCCGGCTGGGGGCCGCGGGCCGCGCATGGGCGATGCGCAACTGCTGGAAAGAATCGGCCGCCGCCCTGTTCAACCCGGAGTGGGCGGAAGCATGATCCAATCGCGCACGCAGGTGGTCGTCCGGTATGCCGAGACCGACATGATGGGCGTGGTTTACCACGGCAACTACCTGCCTTGGTTCGAAGTCGGCCGCACGACGCTGTTGAAAGAACTGGGCCTGCCGTACCGGCAGCTCGAGGCGGACGGTTTTCGTCTGCCCGTGTTGGAGGTGACAGCGAAATACCTGCGTCCCGCGGTTTACGACGATACCATCACCATCGTGACGACAATGCGGGAACGGCCACTGCTGCGGATCCGGCTCGAGTATGAAGTCCGACGGGGCGAGGAGCTGCTCGCGACCGGAGCCACCGTGCACGCCTTCATCGACCGCGAGGGCAAACCCGTGCGGCCACCGGCCTCGGTGGTGGCGACGTTTGGTGCGGCGTTCAAGGCGGTCGACTGATTGCACCTGGGAGCGGGGGCGCCCCCCGCCCCCAATTGAGGCCGCAAGGCCGCGCGGGCCGGGGGGGGCGCGCGCCCCCCGGGGGGGGGCGGCGGGG
>JBEIHL010000169.1:0-6652 GCA_040381375.1 Opitutaceae bacterium | reverse complement strand
GGGGGGGTGTGGCCGCTCCTTCCTTTCTTATTTTTTGCGTGCCCCCGGTGGTGCGCGCCCGCCCCCTCCTGTTTCTTTTCTGTTGGGGGGGGGGGCCCCCCCCGCTCCCGGGGAAGTCGCGACCACGAGCACCAGCATCCCCAACAGATAGACCCCGCCGAAGATCGCCCCGAGCCGCCAGAAATCCCGCGCCGGCAGGTATCCGGAGGTCGCATACACCGGTCCGGGCCCGCTGCCGTAGGGCGAGATGATCCCCATCAGGCCGAGCGAAAGGCACAGCATCAGGGCGAGGTGGCGCCCGTCGACGCCCGGCAACGCGGAACCCGCCGCCAGCATCATCGGCAGCAGCGCGGTGGCGTGGGCGGTCGTGCTGGCGAAAAGGTAGTGCACCAGAAAGAAGGCCGCCACCAGCAGCACAACCGCGGTCGCGGGCGAAAGCCCCGTCAGGTGCCCGGCCAGTCCCTGCGCGAACCACGCCACGAACCCCGTCCGCCGCAAACCGTCCGCCATCGCCACCAGGGCGGCGAACCAGGTCAGCGTATTCCAGGCCGGCCGGTTGGCGATGATGTCCTCCCAGGTGAGGATCCGCGTGATCAACAGCACCGCGATCACGGCGAGCGCCGCGAGCGTCGGGCTGATCACGCTGCCGCCAAACACCCAGCACGCCAGCGCTCCCCCGACGACGACGGCCAGCACCCACTCCGCGCGCGTGATTCGTCCCATCTTTTCCAGCTCCGCCCGCGCCCACGGCCCGACGGCGGGCGCCGCCCGCAATTCCGGCGGATATGTCCACCACGCCAGCAGCGGAACCAGCAGCAGCAGCGGAACGCCGAGCGGCAGGAACGTCAGGAACCATTCCGTCCAGCCCAGCGTGAGTCCGGTGGTACTGCGGACGAGCTCGATGGCCAGCACGTTGGTCGCGAGGCCCGTCATGAACATCGAACTCGTCACGGAGGTCGCCGCGATCGCCACCCACATGAGATAGGAGCCGATGCGGCGCGCGGACGGATCGTGCGGGTGCGAGTCGAACAAGGGCGGCAGGTTGCGGATCACCGGATAAACCGTGCCGGCGCTCCGCGCGGTGTTCGACGGCGTGAAGGGCGCCAGCACCAGGTCCGCGGCGACGACGGCGTAGCCAAGCGTGAGCGTGTTGCGCCCGAGGGCCGCGACGAGCCGCAGCGCCAGCCGGCGGCCGAGGCCGGTCTTCTCGTACGCGACGGCGAACATGAACGCGCTGAAGATGAGCCACACCGTGCTGTTCGAGAAGCCCGAGAGCGCCCACGTGAGCGAGGCGTTGGACGCGCTGAAGTCCGGCTTCGCCAGCTCCGCGGGACTGAACAGCACCCAGCGGCCCAGCAACGCCGTGACCACCACGCCGATCAGGCCGACGGCGCCGCCCGGGAGCGGCTCGAGGATCAGCCCGGCTACGACCCCGGCAAAAATGGCGGCGAAATACCACGCGTGCGGCGCGAGCCCGGCGGGCGCCGGCATCAACGCGAGCGCGCCGGCCATCGCCACCGGCACCACGGCCGCCCAGCGACGGGAAGAACGCGGTGCCGGTGCGAGGGCCACGGGGTTCACGCCAGCGCCGCGACGATCTTTTCGGCCAGCGCGGTGGTGCTCAGCCGCCCGCCGAGGTCGGGCGTGCCGTGGCCGGCGGCGAGTGTCGCGTCAACCGCGGCCCGGATCGCCCGCGCCGCCGCCACCTCGCCGAACCAGTCGAGCATCATCGCCCCGGACAGGATCGCGCCCACCGGGTTGGCGATACCCTTGCCCGCGATGTCGGGCGCCGAGCCATGCACCGGCTCGAAGAGCGAGGGCGCGCGGCGCTCGGGATTCAGGTTGGCGGAGGGATTGAGCCCGAGCCCGCCCGTGATCGCGCCGGAGAGATCGGTCAGGATGTCGCCGAACAGATTCGAGGCCACGACCACGTCGAAGAACTCCGGCCGGCGGACGAAGTTCATCGCGATCGCGTCGATGTGCTGCTTGTCGGTCTCGACGTCGGCATACTGCGGCGCGAGCTGCTCGAGCACCTCGTCCCAGAGCGCGAAGGCGTAGCGCTGGGCGTTCGACTTCGTCGCGAGCGTCAGGCGATGGCGACGTTTCCGCGCGAGATCGAAGCCGAAGCGAAGGGCGCGCTCGATGCCGCGGCGGGTGTGCAGCGCCGACTGCACCGCGAACTCCTCCGGCGCGCCGGGATGGAAGCGGCCGCCGTTGTCGACGTATTCACCTTCCGAATTCTCCCGCACGACGACCATGTCGATCGTCGGCCGGCCCGCGAGCGGGCACGGCACCCCGGTAAAAGTCCGGGCGGGCCGGACGCACGCCCACTGGTCGAAGGTCTGGCGGATCTCGATCAGCGGCCGGAGCGTGATGCCGTCGGGCAGACGCGCGGGCCAGCCGACTGCGCCGAGGAAGATCGCGTCGAAGGTGCGCAGCTGGGCGATGAAGTCGGCCGGCGCGACGCGCCCGTGCTTTTCATAGTACGCGACGCCCCAGTCGAACCGCGTGAACTCCAGCTGGAAGCCGCCCGCATGGCGGGCGGCGGCGTGGAGGACGGTGATGGCGGCGTCGGTGACATCGACGCCGATGCCGTCGCCGGGATAGTGGGCAATGCGGTGGGTTTTCATGCGGTGCGGAAAGAAAGATGCGGACGAGGAGGTCCGCGCTCCCATCACTCGGCCTTTTTGCCGGCCTTGCTGCCGGGCGGGGGCGCCTTCACGCCGTCGAAGTACTTGTCGACGATCCAGTCGGGCTGCCACTGGTCGGGCACGCGCGGCTTGCCGGTGAGGTCGATCTGCGGCGGCGCCTTGCTGGTCGTCGGCACCTCGAGCGTGTCCCCCACCCGCTGCTGCCACTGCCGCATCAGCCCGAGCAGGCGCGTCACCTGCGCCGCCGACTCCGGCCGGTCGACCAGGTTGTTCAGTTCGTCGGGATCGCGCTGCAGGTCGAAGAGCTGCAGGTAGCCGAGTTTCGGATACGCGATCAGCTTCCAGCGGTCATCGCGCACCGCGCGCTGCACCTGGATGTAGGGCAGGAAGACCGTGTCGCGGATCCGCTCCTTCCGTCCTTCCCAGACCGGCCGCAGGCTCTCGCCGGCCATCGCCGGCGGGGCGGAAACACCCAGCACGTCGCAGAGCGTCGGGAAGATGTCGTAGAGGTACGTGAAGGCCTGGCTCGATTTTCCCCGCGGGATGCCGGGACCGGAGAAGATCAGCGGCGTGTGCATGCTGTGCTCGAACACGCTCTGTTTCCCGAGCAGACCGTGGCTGCCCATCGCGAGGCCGTTGTCGGCGGCGTAGACGATCACGGTGTTGTCGGCTTGGCCGGATGCGCGCAACGCGGCCAGAATGCGGCCGATCTGATCGTCCTGGTGCGTCATCATGCCGTAGTATTCGGCGAGCTGGTCGCTGATGACCTTTTCGGTGCGCGGCCAGGCGGCGAGATTTTCGTCGCGGCCGCCGTTCATGGCGCCGTTGTCGAAGGGGAGCTGCGGCTGGAAGTTCTTCGGCAGCGGCGGACGGTTCTTGTAATAATATTCCCGATACTTCTCGGGCGGCTGCCGGGGATCGTGCGGCGAGGTGAACGCGACGTAGGCGAAAAAGGGCTTCCGCCGGTCGTGGGTCTGGAGAAAATCGATCGCGGCGTCGGCGAACATCTCGGTCGAGAACTTTTCCGCGAAACGCTGCTCGCTCAGCGTGCCGTCCGGCTGGAGGTCCCGGATCGGCACCTTGGTGTGGTCCGACATGCCGCCGAACATGATCGACCGGCCGCGCTGGAAGGCCCGGAGCCAGGACGGCTGCCCGTTATGCCACTTGCCGGTGCCGAAGGTCACGTAGCCGTTCTCGCCCAAAAGCTCCGGCATCAGTTTCTCGCCGTTCAGCGTGGCGGTATCGACGTGAAACCAGGTCTTGCCGCTCATCAACATCGCCCGGCTGGGCACGCAGACGGCGCCGCTGTTGCCGCCGAAGACGTAGTTGCGCCGGAAGCTGAACCCGCTCGTGACGAGGCTGTCGAGGTGTGGGGTGCGGATGTGCGGATTGCCGTGGGCACCGATGGTGTCGGCCCGCTGGTCGTCCGCGAACAGGAACAGGATGTTGGGCCGTGGGCGTTCCGCCGCCAACGCGACCGCGCCGAGCAGAAGGAAAAGTGCGGTGAGGCCGATCGGTCGCCAGGGTGAGAGCGAAGTTTTCATGGGGCGGGCGGAGTCGAACTAGGGTCCACCCCATCGTCAATGCCTGCGCCGCCTTGGCCTTCTCCGCGCCTCGGCGCCTCGGCGCGAGACGTACTCCGATTTGTTCAAACCGGATCTCGCGCCCGCTGCGCTTGAGGCGCAAAGGCGCAGAGGTTGAAATCATGAACGAGAATCAGATTGGTGAAAGGGTGATCGCGGCGGGGATTCAGGTGCACCGGGCACTCGGACCCGGATTGCTGGAGTCGGTCTACGAAGCGGTCCTGGCTTACGAACTCCAGCGCCGAGGCCTGAGCGTGCGGCGACAAGTGCCCATTCCCATCACTTATGGGGGGTTGAGTTTCGACGAAGGATTCAAAGCCGATCTCATCGTCGAAGACCGCGTCATCATCGAAATCAAATCCGTCGTGCAGCTTGCCCCCGCTCATCGCAAACAGGTTCAAACCTATCTCAGGTTATCCGGGCTAAAGCTTGGCTATCTGTTTAACTTCGGAGAGGCGTTGCTGCGCGATGGCATCGTCCGCGCCGTCAACGGACTGCCGGACCTCGATTGACCGGTTTTCCCCGCGCCTTTGCGCCTCTGCGCGAGTCCTGGTCCGGATCAATCCAGATCTCGCGCCCGCTGCGCTCGAGGCGCAAAGGCGCGGAGGGCGGAGCTTCTCCTCATCCACTTCGTTTCCTGTTCACCGCGAGGAGCCTCGTTTCCGGACCGGTGAGTCGGCACCGTCAGTACCAACAGAGTCCTGCGGACAGCGATTGGACGGCGTTCTCCGCGCCTTTGCGTCTCTGCGCGAGACCTCGTCTGGATCCGTCAAAGACTCGCGCCCACGCTGAGATCCGATGCGCCGGTGCCGCGCCGTTTACCCCTTGCCGGCTGTCTTCGCCGCTGGATACACTGCCGCATGAACGATGCGGACACCCGGGCCCGGGAGCTTGTCCTTCAGTTGGCCACCGAGTTTCGGACGATTGTGCTCGGCACCGCCGGCGCCGATGGCGAACCGGCAGCGTCCGTGGTGGCGGCGATCCTTGATGAAGCCGGTGCGTTCGTGGTCTACGTCAGTGGCCTGGCCGTACACACCCGGCACTTGCAGGCCAACCCGCGCGCGAGCGTCCTGCTCGCTGAGGCGGAAGCCGCCGCCGCGAATCCGTTTGCCCGGCGCCGGCTCACCTTGGCGTGCCGCGCTGTTCCCGTTGAGCCGAGCACCGACCATCACCGCGCGCTGGTGGCGGCGTTGCGCGCGAAGTTCGGCGACATTATCGACGTTCTCTCCGGGCTGCCCGACTTCCATCTCGTACGGCTGATCCCGGAGCGGGGCCGTCTCGTGGCGGGCTTCGGGGCAACGTTCGACCTGGAACCCGCCGGATGGCATCGGGCGGAGACCCTGCAGTTCCACGCGGCCCGGCCCGCGGGCTGATCCGTTGGACCCCGGAGCCCATCCCCGCCCAAGCGGTCCGAAGTTGGAGGGCAAGACGGCCCTCTGGCATTGGACGGTGAGAAACTACCATCCTACCATCCTGTCCTTGCTCTGACCAAGCGACAGGATGAGCAGGATTAACCGGAAGGAGTCGATTCGTCACCAGCTCGAGCAGTTCGGAATCATTCTTGGCGCCGAGCCCGGATTTCCACTAACGGTAGGCGTATGGATGCCCCTCTCTCACGGCGCAGATTTGTCGGTCTGGCGGCAGCAACCACGGGAGGCTTGGGACTCGGAATCGGGCGGGCCCTCGGGGCCGACGCGGAGGCCGGCCTTCCCGCCCGCGCCGAGGAAGCCGGGCGGCTGATCGAGCGCCAGGTGCGCGACGGCACCGTGGTCGCCGCCGCGCTGCTCGTGCGCCAGGGCACCTTCGAGTATGCCCGCGGCTACGGTAAGGCCGGCGTGGATACGGCGTTCCTCATCGCGTCCCCCACGAAGCCGATCACGGTTTCCGCGGTCGCGTTGCTCCGGGAAAGCCGGCAGCTCGCGTACACGGATCCGGTGCGAAAGTACCTGCCCGAATTCACCGGCGGCGACCGCGACACCGTCACCCTCCGACACTTGCTGAACCATACCTCGGGCCTGCCCGACATGCTACCGGAGAACGTCGAGCTGCGCCGGCGCCACGCGCCGCTCCGCGAATTCTCGGCCCGCGCCTGCACCACGCCGCTCCTGTTTCGACCGGGCCAGAAGGTCGGCTACCAAAGCATGGGCATCCTGCTCGCCGCGACGATCGTCGAGAAGGTCAGCGGCCAGACCTTGCCGGCTTTCCTCGCGCAACACATCTTCGAACCCCTGCGCATGAACCGGTCATCGCTGGGCCTCGGCGGACGCCGGATCGCGGACCTGGCCCAATGCCAGGTGCCCGAAGCGGAGCGCAGCGATTGGGACTGGAACAGCCCCTATTGGCGCAACCTCGGCGCCCCCTGGGGCGGCGCGCACTCGACCGTGCGCGACCTCGCGGCCTTCGCGGAGGCGTTCGCCC
>JBEIHL010000168.1:0-6662 GCA_040381375.1 Opitutaceae bacterium | reverse complement strand
CCGCATGGCGACGAATTCGCGGTATTCCGGTGGAGCAACCTGTCCCCAGGCTGCTGGTTCGGGCCCTTCGAATGCGCCTAAAGCAGCCTGGGGACAGGCTGCTCCACCGTAACTCCCCCCTTCACTTCTTCAGCATCTGGTCCGCGAAATCCATGTACCGCTGCCAGTCGTAGGCCGTGATGTCGTGCTTGCCGGTGCGGAGATGGTACGCGATCGCATCGCCGAGCGCGGGCTTTTCCGGCGCGGGAACATCGGCCACGCCCAGACCCTTTTTCCCGAACAGCGCGTAGACCGGCTCGGCTTTCTTCGCGGAGAGAAATTCGCCGCGCGGATCCGCCCAGAGATCCTCCGTCGCGCTCGCGACGTGCACCGGACGCGGCGCGATCAGCGCGAGCAGTTGGTGCTGGTCGACCGGCAGATTCTGCTCCCGCGCATTGTAGGCCCGATAGTTCTTCGCGAACCAGAAAGGGAACGACGTATTGATGCGCTCCACCGTCTCGCCGAAGATCCGCTTCGCCAGCGCCGCGCCACCCGCGCCGGAGTTGTTGGAGATCACATAGGCGAAACGCTCGTCCTGCGCGCCGGCCCACAACGCCGCCTTGCCGAGCCGCGAATGACCGTGCACCGCCACGCGTTGGCCGTCGATCTCCGGATCGCTGACCAGGTAGTCCAAGGCGCGGCTCAGTCCCCAGGCCCAAATGCCAATGGCACCCCAGGCATCACCGGCGCGGGACTCCACGCTGCCGGTCTTGAAAAGTGTCGCGACGTCCCGGTCGAGCCCTTCGTTCCGATCTTCGCACAGGTCGCCATAGTACATGGTGGCCGTCGCGTAGCCGCGCGCCACGACCTCTTCGACGTTCCAGCGCGAGGCGTGGGTGCCGCGCGTGCCTTCGGTGGCGCGACTGTTGACGATCTTGAAATCGGGGGACGAGCGCATCCACGCGGTCGACATCGTGATTCCCGGGTCGGCGTTGACGCACTGGTTGCCGTAATAGTTCAGCCCGATGAACGCCGGCCACGGCGCGTGCGCACCGGCCTCACCCGGGGGCTGATAGATGAGCAGCCGCACCTTCGGGCCTTCCTTCTGCGCAGTGAACCAAATCGTGACCTCTTTGCGCACCGCCTTGCCGCCCAGGGCCGCGCGGTCGACGGAGGTCACCGCCCAGTGCATCCCGGGCGGCCGCCCTGCCGGGGTGCGGCCGTAGACCTCGCGCGCAAACACCTCGAGCAGTTCCGGCCGCGCCTTGGTCCGCCAGGTGGCCGCATCGCGGACCCGGGTGCCGTCCTTCAAGACCAGCGGGTCGGGCAGCGCATAGGGCGGCACGGCCTTTTCATCCTGGTTGATTCCGGGGCGGTCGGCGGCAGTCGCCAGCGAACCCAACAGAGCCAGCGCGAAACACGAAACGGCGGGGCGGAGGTGGAGGGGCATGGCGAGACTTTGGCGGTCGCGGTCCGGCACGCAAGTGTGCGCCCGGCCCAGTTCGCTCTGGGAAACCGCGCGGCGATCGTTAGCGTGCGCCTCCCGATGCAACTCCCCCTCCGCCCGACGCTCGTGTCCCTGACGCTCGCGTTTCTTTCCGGCGCGGACCTGCGTGCGTACGTGACGCCCGCCGCGCTGTTCACCGAGAACGCCGTGCTGCAGCGCGACAAGCCGGTGCCGGTCTGGGGCACCGCGACGAAGGGCGAAAAAATCACCGTGACCTTCGGCAGCCAGCAGCGCACGGCGACCGCGGGGGTAGACGGCCGCTGGATTGTGATCCTCGACCCGTTATCGGCCTCGACGACCGGCACGGACCTCGTCATCGCCGGCGCCAACACCATCACTCTGCGCAACGTGCTCGTCGGCGAGGTCTGGCTCTGCTCCGGCCACTCCAACATGGAGTGGCCGCTCGCACGGGCGGCCAACGCGGCCGCGGAACTCGCCGCCGCCAACGCCCCGCTCATCCGGCATCTCCGCCTCGAGCAGAGCGTGGCCGAGGCGCCGGCGGATACGGCGAAGACCACGGGGTGGCAGGTCTCAACGCCGGAGACGGCGGGCACGTTTACCGCCGTCGGCTATTTCTTTGCCCGCGATCTGCACCAGAAGCTCGGCGTGCCTCTCGGAATCATCAACAGCTCCTCGGGCGGCACTCCGATCGACTCGTGGCTCAGTCCCGCCGCCCTGGCCGGGGATCCTGCCCTGGCCGTCATTGGCGAACGCTGGCGCGCGGACCTCGCCGCGTATCCGTCACGGAAAACCGAATACGACGCCGCGCTCGCCGCCTGGACGCGGGCCGAGGCTGAGGCGAGACTCGCGGCGCCCGCCCGCGCGGCCGCGACCAAGGCCGGCCGGGGTGGCGTGAAACCGGACCCGGCCGCCGTCCACCAGGAGTGGCTGCGGCAGAATCCCCGGCCGCGGCCGCCGCGGGGCCCGGGCGATTCGCGCATGCCCGCAGGACTCTTCAACGGCATGATCAATCCGCTCCTGCCCGGGGCGCTGCGCGGCGTGCTTTGGTACGAGGGTGAGGGCAACGCCGCCCGGGCCGCCGAGTACCATGCGTTCTTTACGGCGATGATCACGGCATGGCGCGCCCACTTCGCGCAAGGCGACATCTCCTTTTACTGGGTCAATCTCGCCGGCCACGCGCCGCCCGCCGACCAGTTCGAGCGCGGACGGACGTTTGCCTTGCTGCGCGAGGCGCAGACGAAGGCGCTGACGCTGCCGAACACCGGCCAGGCCATTACCCTCGATCTCAGCGAGCCCCGGAACGTTCAACCGGCGAACCTGCCGGAGGTCGGCCGCCGCCTCGCCCTGCTGGCGCGCCATCGCGACTACGACCTCGTGAGCGACGACACCGGCCCGACTTTCGTCAGTGCGACCCGTGAGGGTGCCGCGCTACGCGTGCGGTTTGCCCATGCGACGGGCGGCCTGGTCGCCCATGACAAGCCCGTGCAGGCGCTCGAGCTCGCAGGTGCCGACCGAATCTTTCGTCCCGCGGAAGGCCGCATCGAACGCGGCACGCTGGTCGTGTCCTCGCCGCACGTGCGCGAACCCGAGGCCGTGCGGTATGCGTTCACGAATTTTCCCGCCGCGAATCTCTACAACGGCGCGGGCCTGCCGGCGGTGCCGTTCCGGAGTGATGATTGGTGAAGGGGGTTGCCCAAAGGTGGAGCGGCCTGTCCCCAGGACGCTTGCAGGATATCGCATCACGGTTCCGCGCTGGAGGCCTTCCAAATCCAGCAGCCTGGGGACAGGCTGCTCCACCGCGCCTACGGCGCATCCGCGACGCCCAGGATCACCGCCAGCGCCAGGCCGAAATCCTTCACCGCGGTCGTCTTCTCGACATCGGTCCACTCGTCGAGCGAGTGCGAGCGGCCGGTGCGGTTGGCCGACTGCGACGCCATCGCGAACGCCGGAATGCCGAGGCTGATCGGGATGTTGGCGTCGGTGCTGCTGATGTTCCACGCCGGCACCTTGTCGAACCGCTTCATCGTCGCCACCACCTGTTGCAGCACCGGCGACTCCGGAGAGGTCACACCCGACGGCCGCTCGCCGATGAGTTTCACGTCCGCCGTGATCTTGCCGAACGTGGTCGAGCGCGCGGCGTTCTCCTCCGCCACCGACTCCTCGACGATGCGCAGGAACTCGCGGTCGATCTTCGCCAGCTCCTCGCGCGACACCGACCGCATGTCGACCTCCATCGCGACCTCGAAGGGAATCGAGTTCACTGACGTGCCCCCGCTGACGACGCCGACGTTGTACGACACTTTCGGCTGCTTCGGCACCACGACGCGGCCGAGTTTCGCCATCGCATTGCCCATCGCAAACGCCGGACTCACCTGGCCGAACGCGCCCCAACTGTGCCCGCCCGGGCCCTTGAAGGTCACGCGGTACCGCTTGCTGCCGAGGGCGCCGTTGGTGATGAGGTCGTTGTTCGAGCCGTCGACCGTGATGAAACGCTTGATCCGGTCTTTCCACGGCCCCTTCTGGAAAAGGTAACGCATGCCGCGCAGGTCGCCCGGGCCTTCCTCGCCGACGTTGCCGATGAACAGAATGTTCGAGCGGGTCGTGAGCCCGGCCACCTTCATCGCGCGGATGGCCGCCAGCAGGAAGGCCAGGCCGCGGGTATCGTCACCGATACCGGGGGCGCTCAGGCGCGTGCCGCTGCGCTTCACCTGAACATCAGTGCCCTCGGGAAAGACGGTGTCGAGGTGCGCCGCGACTGCGAGCAGGGGCGCGGCGTCCCCCTCCGGTGCCACGCCATAGCCCCAGCGCGTTGCCCTCGGCGTCAATCTGCACGTCGGTGAGCCCGACCTCGCGCAGCAGCTTCGCATACGCCTCGGCCCGCACTTGCTCTTTGAAGGGCGGCGCGGGGATTTCGGTGAGGAAGATCAGCTCCCGCACGAACCGGTCGTAATCGCGGTCGAACTCCGCCACGGCCGACTGGTACGCGACCGAGCCGACCAGTTGCTGCGCGCGAAGATCCTCAGCGGAGGCCGGTGTCGCCTCGGCCGCGGAGCAAAACGGCGCGATCAACAGCCAAAGCAGGAGTCTCATCCACGCGGCGCGCCAAAAAATGCCCATCGCGCGATGAGCGGGTAAAGGTGGGGCGCCGTCAATTCCGGTGTGGCCGTTCGCGGGTATTAAAGGTGGAGCGCCGTGTCCTCACGGCGCTGGTTTGAGGCGGCTGCGCCGCAACGCGCTGGGGACAGCGCGTTCCACCCCAATCCCGCTCCAGCTCAGGCCCCGACCGGATGCCAGGTCGTCTTGAACTCCAGGAAGTCGCGGATCGCGTACAGGCTCTGCGCGTCGTCCGCGAGCCAGCCGGCGGGGTCGGCAGGCGCGGCGAAGTGCACGCGCTTCACGCTTTCCGCCGCACCCAGACGGAGCGCCTTCCGATCCTCGGCGCCAGCGGCGGCGCTGAGGCCGCGCAAATGCGCGTGGGTCGCGAAGGTCGGCCCGAGCTCCTTGCGGAAGCCGGTGAGCACGTTGACGACGCCCCCGGGCAGATCGCTGGTGGCGAGCATCTCCCCCAGCAGGACGGACGGATAGGGCGTCGTCTCGGACGCCAGCGCCACCACGGTGTTGCCGCTCACGATCGCGGGCGCGACCAGCGAGATCAGTCCGAGCAGCGCGGGCGCGTCGGGCGCGATCACACCGATGACGCCCATCGGCTCGGTGACGGTGAAATTGAAATGCGGCGACGCCACCGGGTTCACGTTGCCCAGCACCTGCTCGTACTTGTCAGCCCAACCCGCATAGTAGACGAGTCGGTCGGTCGCGACGTCGAGCTCCTGAGCCGCCGCACTCTTCGCCCCGCCGAAACGCACCAGCGTATCGATCATCTCGCTACGCCGCGCTTCGAGCATCTCACCGAGCCGGTAGAGGATCTGGCCGCGGTTGTACGCGGTGCGCTTCGCCCACCCCGGGCCCGCCTTCGCGGCGGCCTCGACCGCGTTGCGCAGGTCTTTGCGCGTGCACTGTGGGACATGGGCAAAGAATGCGCCCGCCGCGTCCCGCAACGGAAACGTGCGGCCGCTCTCGGAGCGGATGAACGCGCCGCCGACGTAGGGCTTGGGGGTCTTGGTGATCGGGAGACGGGACATGGGGAGAGGTGGAGAGGTGTAAAGTTGAGGGTGTAAGGTGTAAGGCTGGAGGTGAACGGATGGGCACGTTATCACCCATTAAACCTTGCACCTTAATCCGCCCGACCCAGTCGGGCGTATTCCAACAGCCCCTGCCGCCCGCCTTCGCGGCCGAAGCCGGACTCCTTGTATCCGCCGAATGGCGACGTCGGGTCGAACTTGTTGTAGGTGTTCGCCCAGACCACGCCGGCCTTCAGTTCGGTCGAGAGCTTGAGAATGCGCGACCCCTTGTCGGTCCACACGCCGGCGCTCAGGCCGAACGCGGTATTGTTGGCCTTCTCCACCGCTTCCTCGACGGTGCGGAACGTGAGGATGCTGAGCACCGGCCCGAAGATCTCCTCGCGCGCGATGCGGTGGCTCATCGTCACGCCGCTGAAGAGCGTCGGCCGGAAGTAATAGCCCTTCGCCGGCAGCCGGCACGCGGGCTGGAACATCTCCGCGCCTTCTTTCTCCCCGCTCGCCACGAGCTCCTCGATCTTCTGGAGCTGCGCCCGCGAGTTGATCGCGCCGATGTCGGTGTTCTTGTCCATCGGGTCGCCGACGCGCAGCACGCGAAGCCGCTGCTTGAGCTTGGCGAGCACGGCGTCCGCCACCGGCTCGTGCACCAGGAGGCGCGAACCGGCGCAGCAGACGTGACCCTGGTTGAAGAAGATGCCGTTGACGATGCCCTCGACGGCCTGATCGAGCGGGGCGTCGTCGAACACGATGTTCGCCGCCTTGCCGCCGAGTTCGAGGGTCAGCTTCTTCTCGGTGCCGGCCAGCGCGCGCAGGATGATCTTGCCGACTTCGGTCGAGCCCGTGAACGCGATCTTGGCGGGAGTCGGGTGCGTGACGACGGCGGCGCCGATGTCGCCCGCGCCGGTGACGAAGTTCACGACGCCCGGCGGCAGGCCGGCTTCCTGGAGAATTTCCGCGAACTTCAGGCAGGTGATCGACGTCGTCTCGGCGGGCTTGAGCACGACCGTATTTCCCATGGCGAGGGCCGGAGCGAGCTTCCACGCGAGCATGAGCAGCGGGAAGTTCCACGGGATCACCTG
>JBEIHL010000167.1:0-6682 GCA_040381375.1 Opitutaceae bacterium | reverse complement strand
TACCACTGGATGGTGGTCTTGTCGGCGAGGAGGATGTCGGGCTTCCGATCGCCATCGACGTCGGCGACCGCGATGCCGTAGCCGATGCTGACGGCGGTATCGATATCCTGGATGCGGACCTTCGGCGGCGGCGGCTCGGCCGCCTGGGCGAGGGCCGCGGCGAGGAGAAACGATCCCGACAGGCGACAAAGGAGGGGGGGCAGGGTGATCATGTGACGGGGGCAGGGAGTAGGACCAAACCCAAGACGGAACTGGGATGCCGGGCGAGACGCAATCGTGGGGCTCACGCGAACGCGCGAAGGCCGCGAATTGGGCGGGCTTGGGTGGCGAGCACTTAGCCGGCTGCGTCGGGCGGGGGCTCGGGAGAGACGGGCGCAGGGGACGGGCGCCGCGCGGCGGAGAGATGAGAAGCCTGCTTGAGCAAGGCCTCCTTGCTCAAGCCGAGTTGCTGCGCCAACCGGTTGACTCGGACCACGTCGGCCTGACCAAGAGTGGTGATCCGCTCAGTGCCGTCGCGATCCGTCCAGCGCACATGATGCGACCGCTGACGGGACGTTTTCACGAGTTCGCGCAGGAAGTCCTGTTCGGGATCCGGAAGATTCATCCCGGCAACGTCAACGCACCCAGGCCTCGACGCCAGTTCCAATCGTTTGCGGGGCCGCCACGATTCGGCCGGTGATTCTGATTGCCGCCGGGCGGGTTATCGACCGGCCTGCTCGCATGGGTGCGAAATACCTGCCGACCATCAAGGATCAGAAAGCCCGCCTGCGCTTTCAGGAACAGCAGAACCGGAAGGCGAAGGAGAAAAAACTCACGCCTCCGGCGCCGGCGAAGAAGGTTGAGCAGAAGTAAGGGAGACTGCGTCGCGGTTTGAGTGCCGCGGTGGCGACTACGGCTGCAGCGTCACGTACCGATAATCCGAGTGTTCCATCGGCGTCGGCTGCCAGCCTTTCACGGCCGGGTGGAGCAGATAGACGTGGGTATTGAAAAAGATCGGGACGATCGGCGCTGCTTCGAGGACGAGACTCTCGGCTTGCGCCAGGACGGCGGCGCGGGCTTTCGCGTCGGCCATCGTGTTGGCGCGGTTGGCGAGCGCGTCATAGGCGGGATCGGACCAGCCAGTCTGGTTGTTGCCGGAATCGCTCCGCCACATGTCGAGGAAGGTCGTCGCGTCGAGGTAGTCGGCCGTCCAGCTCGCGAGCGCGACCTGGTAGTCGCCGGTCCGGCGACGTTCGAAGACGACTTTCTTTTCCTGGTTCGCGAGGCGCACCTCGATTCCGAGTTCGCGCCGCCACATCTGCTGGATCGCTTCGGTGACGAGGCGGAAGATTTCTGAGTTGCTGTAGAGAATCTCGATCGGCGGCAGACCGGCGCCACCCGGGAAACCCGCCTCGGCGAGAAGCTGGCGCGCGGCGGCGGGATCGAAGGCACGACGCGTCGGTGGAGTATATCCGGCCAGCAGGGGCGGGACGAACGTGGGCGCGGGCTGCCGATCGCCGGGCAGCGTCCGGCTCACCAGGGTGTCGCGATCGATGGCCAACGCGAGGGCACGCCGCACGCGCTCGTCGTTGAACGGAGCGCGGCGGGTGTTCAGTCGGAAAAACAAGGTCTCGAGCAGCGGATCGATGCGGAGGACGGGCGACTTCTCGTGCTGGAGCGGCAGCACCTTCGCCAGCGGCAGCGCCCAGGTGAGGTGCAACTGGCCGGCCCGAAACGCGCGTTCCTCGGCGTCGATCTGCTCGATCGGATAGAAATGCATCGCGTTGAGGCGCACGCGGGCGCGGTCCCAGTAGGTGGGGGATTTCTCGACCACGACGCGCCGGTTGAGCGTCCACTCTTTCAGCACGAAGGGGCCGCTGCTCACGAGTGCACCGGGGAGCGTCCATTTGGTGCCGCGTTGATACGGATCACCGACGGCGGCGATCGAGCGCAGGTGGACCGGACGCCAGGGGGAGTTGAGCAGGACCTGGAGAAAATACGGCGCGGGGTGGGCGAGAGTGACGACCAAGGTGCGGACGTCGCGCGCCTTGACCCCGACGGTGGCGAAATCCGTCGAGCTGCCTTTGTGAAACGCCTCGGCGCCGCGCAGCAGGTAGAGGAAGTACGCGTACTCGGCGCCGAGCGCGGGCGTCAGGATCCGACGCCACGAGTCCACGACGTCCTGTGCCGTGATCGGATCCTGATTGGACCAGCGGGCGTCGGCGCGCAGGTGAAAGGTGTAGGTCAGGCCGTCGGGCGAGATCTCCCAGCGTTCGGCGAGCGCGGGCACCGGGGCGAGGGAGACGGGCTCGAAACTCACCAGCGGTTCAAACAGCGACTGGATAATCTTGGCGTCGCCGGTGCCGGTGACGGTCTGCGGGTCCAGGTCGGCGGGTTCGGAACCGATGCTGAGGTGAAGGATGCCGGCGCGTTGGTCGCGGTCCACGGTGGACTCGCGCTTCGCACAACCACCGGCGAAAGCTGCGACGAAGATCAGGAATCCGGCGGGAAGGAAGACGTGGCGCAGGGAAATCACGTTGGAGTGATGACGACCCGAACGCGTGCCGTCACTCCAGGAACACCGTCTGCCGGTCCGGCGAGGAAAAGGAAATCAGGCACACCAGCGGGCCCGGGCCGCGGTTGATCAGGTGGTGCCGGACCCCCGCCGGGATCACGATGGTCGAGCCGGGCCCGAGGCGAACCCATTCGTCGCCATAGCGGTGATCGCATTCGCCGCTGACGACGTGGAGCACTTCCTCGCAGTTGGGATGATAGTGCAACGGATTCTGCTGACCGGGCAGGGTCTCGGAGACACCGACCGTTTGCTGCGCGCCCGGACTCAACTCGCCGTTGCACACCCAGCGCAGGGTGCCCCAGTCGAAGATGAGCGGCGTGGTATCGGCGGGGTGGAGGACGGTGACGGGCGGGGTCATCTTTGGAGAGTCGAACGCTGATATTTCGACCGGATGTACTGGATGGACAGGATAAGGATTTAATCGCTGCGACCGCACGGTACGAACCGGACTGTTTCAGGATCCATCCTGTAAATCCTGTCCAGCCTGTCGTCCGATTGGTCTGGTCGAGGCAGAGCCGCTCAGATGGCGAAGATTCGGTCCATCCGTTGCGCGAGGTCGCGGGCGGTTTCGACCGAATCGGCCTGATTGCCGGGTTGCTCGGAGATCGCCCAGCCGCTGTACCCCGCTTGGTCCAGAGCGGCCATGACGGCGGGCCAGTTGGTTTCGCCCTCTAGCAGCTTGGGTCGCACGGGGCCCTTGGCGCCCGGTTCGGCGGGTTTGGTGCTGAAGTCCTTGATGTGAATCCGCACCACGCGGGAGCCCAGTGCCTGGATCCATTTCTCGGCCGGACCGTGACGGCCGGCGTTGCCGATGTCGAAATGCCAGGCCACCCATTCGCTGTTGATCGCATCGAGATAGTCGACCGCCTGCTGCGGGTTCATGATGAAATCGTTGCCGACGTTCTCGATCGCGATCTTCACGCCGAGGTCGCGGGCGACCGGGATGGCCCGGCGGATTTCCGCGATCGAGCGGTCCCAGCATTGCTGATACGTCACGCCGTTGCGGGCGACACCTGGCACGAGGAGGACGCTTGTCGCCCCGTAGGCGCGGGCGTCGTGCAGACTGTGGATGAGGCCATCGTAACCGATCTTGCGCGTCGGTTCGTCGGGAGCGGACAACGGCTTCACCCAGTGGGTGTGGCAGCAGACGCTGGCGGCGTGGAGTCCCGTTTCCTTGAGCGCGGCCACGACCTCATCGCGGCCCATGCCACCCATCGGTTCCACCCCATCGAAGCCCGCCGCCTTCATGGCGCGGAAGCGCTCGAGCGGCGTGCCCTTGAGGCCGATGGTGGAATACATGATCGCCTTGCGCAGCTTGCGCTTAGACGCGGCGAGGGAGGAGGAGGCGAGCGCGGCGGCGGTCGCGACACCGGCGGTGACTTGGAGGAAGGAGCGGCGATTCATGATGGGCGGTTCTTTGACCACGGATAACACGGATATCACGGATTACATCATCCGTGCCATCCGTGGTGGGTAGGTTTGGGGCGTTGGGAATGGCGAACTAAGGAAAAATCGCCCTTACACCTTCAGAATGTCGTCCCAGCCTTTCCGATACGCGGGACGCTTGATGAACGGAGCGGACTCGGGCGCGTTCGTCGCGCGCATCTTCTGGTAGTCCCATTCGAGCTTCTTGCCGGTGCGGAACGCGACATTGCCCAGGTGGTTCGCCTCGGTGGTCCAGCCGGAGTATTGGAAGTTCGAGCCGGGCACGGGGCCGTTGCCCTTCGCGTAGTTGACCCACTCGATCCAGTGGCCGGGTGAGCGGGGAATTCGTTCCGCGGGCGCCTTGAAGTCCTTGAACTGTTCCTCCGGCAGCAGTTTTCCGTCGCCGAGCAGCATTCCCTTGGCGCCGAAGAACACGCTCGAGCGCCGGCCCCACGCGGGCACCCAGCCGGGCGGTTTGCTGTCGCCCTGGTGCCAGACGAGCTTGAGCGCAGGCTGCTTTCCCACGGCCGGGAAGGTGAACGTCGCTTTCATCGTCGCGGGCGCGAGTTCCCGGTGTGCGACCGGGACGTTCGGCGACGAGGCCTCGATCGTGAGCGGCGCCATGACCTTGTTGCCCTTGCCGTCGAGGCGCCAGAGATCGAGCACGGTGAACGGCACGTCGTTGTCGTGGCTGCCGAGGTCGCTCATCGTGCCGTTGCCGAAGTCCCACCAGCGGTACCAGCGCGGTCCCGGAAAATACGTGGCGTGGAACGGCCGCACCGGCGCCGGCCCGAGCCAGAGGTCGAAGTTCATCGTCGGGGGCACGGGCATCTCCTCCTTGAACCGGTCGACGATCTGGGTGCCGTTGTAGAACCCGTGCGCCTTGTCGAACTGCTCGGCCGAGGCCGCGTCCTGCAGGCCCCAAGCGCGGTCGGCCCAAACATGGACTTCCTGCACCGGTCCGATGACGCCGGTCTCGAGAATCTCCCGGATCGAGCGGCGCGTGTGCCACGCGTGGCCCTGGTTGCCCATCTGGGTGGAAAGCTTCGGATACTTCGCGGCGGTCTCGCGGATGAGGCGCGTCTCCCAGATGTTATAGGCGAGCGGCTTCTCGCAGTACACATGCTTGCCGTGGGTGAGCGCGAGCCAGGTGGCGAAAACGTGCGTGTGTTCGGCCGTGGAGACGACGACGGCGTCGAAGTCGTTCGGCCGGTCGAAGACGCGGCGCAGGTCGGTGAACGTCTTCGCCTTCGGGTAGCGTTGCACGCCGGCGTCGATGGCGACCTGATTGATGTCGCAGAGCACCGTCACGTTTTCGTCCGGATGCGGGCCGGCGTGCGGGTCGGGCGGCGCGCCCTTCTTGCCGCCGCCTTTCGTCGTGCTGCCGGGTGCGAGCGTGAGCTCGTTCAGGCTCGCGTTGCCGCGACCGCCGCAGCCGATGAACGCGATGTTCAGTTTGCTGTTGAGATTCTGGCCGCGCAGGAACGCCGGGGCTCCGGCGATCACGCCGGCTGTGACCAGGCTGCGGCCGACAAACTCGCGTCGCGTCAAACGGGTTGGTTGCATCGGGGCGGAAATCTTCGGCGTCATCATGGGTCTCTTCCGGGGAAACTGCGCTGGGTTGGGCTGGACTAGCTGACGCCCCAAGGCTGTCGCGGCGGTCGCGGCGCGTCGAGCCGTTATCTTGCCGCGCCGCCGCCTGGCGTCCATGGGGCCGCATCAGCCCAGCGCGACATCGAGAAACATCATCACCGCGAACCCGGCCATGGCGGCGGCCGGGGGCAGGTCCGCATCTCCCTCGGCCTGCGACGCCGGTATCAGCTCTTCAATGACAACGAAGATCATCGCGCCCGCGGCGAAGGACAGCGCGTAGGGGAGCAACGATCGCATTTCCAGCACGGCGAGCGCGCCGATCACGCCGGCGATCGGCTCGACGGCGCCCGAGGCCTGGCCGTACCAAAACGCCCGGCCGCGCGACATCCCCTCGAGCCGCAGCGGGGCGGCGACCGCGGTGCCCTCGGGGAAATTCTGCAGGCCGATGCCGAGCGCCAGTGCGACGGCGCCGCCCAGCGTGGCGGATTCGAGGCCGTGGGCCACGGCGCCGAACGCCACGCCGACCGCGAGGCCTTCCGGAATGTTGTGCAACGTGATCGCGAGCACGAGCAGCACGCTCTTGCGCCAGCGCGTGGGCAGTCCCTCGACCTGACCGACCGGCAGGCCCGGGTGCAGGTGGGGCAGCACTTTGTCCGTGCCCCACAGGAAAAAGCCGCCGGCCAGGAATCCGACGACCGCCGGCAGCCAGGCCGGACCGCCGTCCTTTTCCGCCATCGCGATCGCCGGCGCGAGCAGCGACCAGAAGCTCGCTGCAATCATTACTCCCGCCGCAAAGCCAAGCATCGCGTGCAGCACGCGCCGGTTGACCGTGCCGAAGACAAAGACCACCGCCGCGCCCGCCGCCGTGACGCTCCACGTGAACAAGGTCGCGAGAAACGCCTGCATCACCGGCGAGAGTCCGGCGAACCACTCTGAAAGCCCCATGCGTTTCCTTCGCAGATGACGGTTGGGCTGTAAAGGCTCCAGTCCGCGCCAGGCGGTCTGTCCGGCGTCGGATTCCGGCTCGGCCGGAACGCCGAATCCGCGAGCCCGTGCTCTCACCGCATGGTGCGGGTAAGACGCACGAGGAGCCGGGATCTACTAGGAGCG
>JBEIHL010000166.1:0-6697 GCA_040381375.1 Opitutaceae bacterium | reverse complement strand
CGACGGCAAGAAGCTCACCGCGGCCGACCATGCCGACGTGAAGCTCTCCGACCTGCCGAAGCCCGAGGGCGCCCTGAGTGACGATGACGTGAAGACCCTGACCGGCTGGCTCAAGGACACGCTGGGCGAACGCGTGGCCGAGGTGAAGGCGAGCGACCGGCTCGTCGACTCGCCCGTGCTCGCGCTGAATGCCGACAAATTCACGTCCCCGCACATGCGCCGCATGATGAAGGCCATGAACAAGGAGGGCGCCGACAGCCCGCTGCGCGTAAACCTCGAGATCAACCCGCGGCACGCGGTCATCAAGCGGCTCTTCGACACCCGCGGCTCCCAGCCGGAAAAGGCGAAGCTCGTCGCCGAACAACTGCTCGACAACGCCCTGATCAGCGCCGGCCTACTCGACGACGTAACGAGCATGGTCACGCGGTTGAACAAGCTGCTGGAGAGCGTCTGACCGGCACCGGCGGCTGCGGTCGGAGATGACCCCGAAACTGGGGTCCGATATGGCTTCCCAGCCATACTTTTCGCTTGCGGTATGGCTACTGAGCCATACCGTCAGCGGTGTTATGAAGATGACCATGAATATCGACGAGGACGTACTGGCCCGCGTGATGAAGGTCACCGGCGCCAAGACGAAGACTCAGGCGGTCGAGATGGCGTTGGCCGAGATGGCACGCCGGCACAAAATGAAGGAGCTCTTCAACCAAGGGCTCGGGCTCACGCCGGATGAGCTGCGGGCCGAGTTCGCTCCCTCGCCGGCCGATCTGCTCGACAGTCACGGGCTGATGGTGGCCGAGCCGCAGGCACCCTATGGCAAATCTCGTCCTGCCCGATAGCAACTTCTACATCAACTGCGCGCGCGCCGGGATCGACCCGTTCGTCGAACTCGGCACGCATGCGGATGAAATGGAGTTCGCCACCTGCGGCATGGTGGTGATCGAGGTGTGCCGTGGCCGAAGCAATCCGGTTATTCTGCATCGGTTTCGGGAGCGGTTCGCCATCATGCCATTCCTGCCGGCGGGGAAATCGGCGTGGGACCAGGCGACACAGTTGGCCTGGTCGCTCGACCGCAAAGGCATTGTACTCCCGGCCACCGACTTGCTCATCGCCGCGTGCGCCCTTCAGGCCAAGGCAGCGGTCCTGACCTCTGACGCGCATTTTCAACATATTCCGGGGCTGCGCGTACTGCAGTCACTGGAATGAACTGCGGTTGGGTGGTGTAGCATTTCGACGCGGCGGGAGCGTCCGCAAGGATGCCCTTGAACTAGCCCTCGCGGCGTACGTAAATTGTTGCACCCCGTCTGCCGCTCCACCCGGACCATGTTGCCCCGCGTCATTCTCGTCGTCCTTCCGCTCGCCCTCGCGTCCGGCGTACTCGGCGCCGACGGAGCCGCGAACCTCGACCGGCAGTTCAGCGGCACGGTGCGGCCCTTTCTCGAACGGTACTGTCTCGATTGTCACGGCAAGGAGAAGCCCGAGGCGGAGCTAGACCTCTCGCCGTTCACCTCAGTCGGCGCGGTCATCGGCGGATTCAGTTATTGGGAGCTCGTGCAAGAACGACTCGAGGAGGGCGACATGCCGCCGGAGAAAGCGAAGCAGCACCCAAAAACCGCCCAGCGGGAGGAGGTTCTCGCCTGGCTCAAGGCGCTGCGGAAACACGAAGCGGGCAAGAACGCCGGCGACCCCGGCCCCGTCCTCGCCCGCCGGCTGAACAACGCGGAATACGATTACACCATCCACGACCTGACGGGCGTCGACATCCGCCCCACGAAGGAATTTCCCGTCGACCCGGCGAACCAGGCCGGCTTCGACAACTCGGGCGAGTCGCTCGCGATGTCGCCCGCACTGGTGAACAAATACCTCGGCGCCGCGCGGCAGGTGGCGTCGCACCTGGTCCTGAAACCGGACAGTTTCGAATTTGCGCCCCATCCGGTCGTCGCCGACACCGATCGCGACAAGTGGGGCGTGTTGCGGATCGTCGAGTTCTACAAGCGTCAGCCGACGGACCTCGCCGCCTACTTTTTCGCCGCGTGGCAGCATCAACATCGGTCCGCGCTCGGCCACCCCACCCGGACGCTCGCCGAATCCGCGGCGGCCGCCGGAGTCAGCGCACGTTACCTGGCACGCCTCTGGCCGGCCTTGCAGGCCACCGACGAAGAGGTCGGACCGATCGCGCGGTTGAAGTTGATGTGGCGCGAACTGCCGACTCCGTCCGACCCGGACGCCGCCGGCACCGCTCGCCAGCAGACCGCCGCGATGCGTGATCAAGTGCAGGCGTTGAGGGCGAAACTCGTGCCGGAGGTGAACAACTTGATGGCTCCCGGCGTTCATCTCGGCTCGCAAACCATGGTGATGTGGAAGAACCGGCAGATGGCGGCCAACCGCCGCACCTTCGATCGCGGCGCCCTGCAGGTGGAGGGTGCATTCGAGCCCGCCAAAACCAACCGGACGGCGAAAGCTCCCGTCTCGCCCTCGAATCCCCTCGTCCCACCGCCCAAGCGCACCACGCCGCCGCGCCCGGGCACGCCCAATGTCGTCCAGAAGGGCGGCAGGTTTCTCGCCCCGGCGATCCTCACCACCGGATCGTCGGCGACCGTTGCGATGGCGGCGAATCGCACGCGGGGCGTGGATCCGGATCTGGCCGTGCCGGCCGATCCGGCGGAGCGCGCCCGCCACGAGGCGGCGTTTGCGCAATTTGCCGACTTGTTTCCCGATGCCTTCTACATCACCGAGCGGGCGCGCGTTTACCTCGATGCGGTGAAGGAGCAGGACAACGCGGGTCGCTTGCTGAGTGCGGGGCTGCACAGCATGACCGGGTATTTCCGGGACGACGGTCCGCTCTACGACATGATTCTCGACGACGCCGGGCGCGCGGAACTCGATCGCCTTTGGCGGGAGTTTGAGTTTCTGTCCGCGGTGCCGCAGCGCACGTACACGAGTTTCGTGTGGTTCGAACGAACCGACTCCGCCTACCTGCGCGATCCAGAGTTCGATCACTTCCGGCCCGAGGACAAAGCGGTGACCGCGCAGCAAAAGATCGACCAGCTCGCGGCGCTTTATCTCGCCAAGGCCCAACGCACCGAGGCCGGCGAAATTGCGCAGGCTGCGATTCGCGATCATTTCCGCATCTCCGCCGCGAACATCCGCCGCGTCGAAGCCGAATGGATCGCGGCCGAGCCTTCGCACCTCGAGGCGCTCGACGCGTTTGCCGCCCGCGCGTTCCGGCGTCCGCTGACCGCGGAGGAACTCGCCGGGCTGCGACGCTTCTACCGCGCCTCGCGCGACGACAACGGCCTCGATCACGAGGAAGCCATGCGTGACAGCATCGCCCGCGTGCTGATGTCACCGCATTTCTGCTACCGGCTGGACGGCATGGCCGATCAGTCCGCCGGCGACGCTCCCGGCCGGGCACCGCTGACGGGCAACGCCCTCGCCAGCCGCCTCAGCTACTTCCTTTGGTCGAGCCGGCCGGACCAGGACCTGCTCACGGCCGCGGCGCGAGGCGACTTGGCGCAACCCGACGCGCTCGCCGCTCACGCGCGGCGACTGCTCCGCGATCCGCACGCCCGCCGCTTCGCCACTGAGTTCGCGGGGCAGTGGCTGGATTTCCGCCGGTTCGAGGAACACAACGCCGTTGACCGCGAACGGTTTCCCGCCTTCGACTCCCGGCTCCGCACGGCGATGTTCGAGGAGCCGGTGCGCCTGCTGCACGCCCTCATCGCCTCCGATCAGTCGGTGCTGGATCTGCTCTACGCCGACTACACCTTCGTGAACGCCCCGCTGGCCCGGCACTACGGCATGCCCGTCCCGGAGGGAGTGAGCGACGACGTTTGGCGGAGGGTCGAACGCGCCGGCGACTACGATCGCGGCGGGCTGCTGCCGATGGCGGTTTTTCTCACCGCGAACTCCCCCGGACTCCGCACCAGCCCGGTGAAGCGCGGCTACTGGGTCGTCCGCCGCGTACTCGGCGAACGGATACCCCCGCCGCCACCGGTCGTACCCGACCTGCCGAACGACGAGCGCACTCTCGGCGATCTCACGCTTAGTGAGGTGCTCGCGCGCCATCGGGAGGACAAATCCTGCGCCAGTTGCCACGCCCGGTTCGACTCCTTCGGCCTGGTGTTCGAGGGCTTCGGCCCCGTCGGCGAACGCCGCACGCTGGATCTCGGCGGCCGCCCGATCGAGACGCGGGCCGAGTTTCCCGGCGGACGCGAGGCGGCGGGCGTCGCGGGCCTCCGGGCCTACATTCGTGCCAACCGCGAAGGTGACTTCGTCGACCATCTTTGTCGCAAGCTACTCGCGTACGCCCTCGGTCGTTCGCTTCTGCTTTCGGACGATCCACTTCTCGCCACCATGAAACAGCGGCTCGCGGCGAACGGCCATCGCTTCAGCACCCTGGTCGAAACCATCGTGACGAGCCCGCAGTTCCGCACCAAACGCGTCCCCGGCGCCGCCGCCAAGACCGCCTCGCTCCCCTAAACCAGGCCCGCCCCATGCACGACGAATCCGATCACACTCCCGAAGAACGCGGCGCCGACCTGATTCGTCCGCTCCGCCCGTACACGCCCCCGCGCCGCCCGATGCCGGTTTCCCGCCGCAACTTTCTGCGGGGCGCCGGCGTGGTGATGGCGCTCCCTTTCCTCGACTCGCTGCCGGCGCTCGCCAGCGCGGCGCCCGCCGCCAACTCCGAGCCCAAACGCACGCACCCGCTGCGCTTCGCCGCGATCTTTGTCGGCAACGGCGTGAATGCCGACCACTGGTGGGCGAAGGGCGCGGGGGCCACGATGGAGCTGAGCCGGTCGCTCGAACCGCTCGCGCCGTTCCGCACGAAGCTCAACGTCATCAACGGGCTCTTCAACCAGCCAGCCGTTGGCGTCGGCATCCACCCCGGCCAGACCGGCAACATCCTATCCGGCATGCCGCTGATGAAGGGCGCCGTCCTGCGCGGCGGCATCAGCATGGATCAGGTGCTCGCGAACCACCTCGGCCAGGAAACCATGCAGCCCAGCCTCGTCCTGGGCTGCGAGCAACCAATCACCGGGTACCACGAGACCAATTTCTCGATGGCCTATAGCTCGCACATATCGTGGCAGAGCGCCGAGTCGCCGGTGCCGATGGAGGTGTACCCGTCCCTCGCCTTCGACAGTCTCTTCGAGAATCGCGGCAACCGCCGCACGCAGAGCATTCTCGACCGGGTGAAGGACGACGCCGCGAGCCTCGGCCGAAAGATCAGCGCCGAAGACAACCGGAAACTGGACGAGTACCTTACCAGCGTCCGCGAGGTCGAGAAGCGCGTCGACCGGATGCGCGTCGACCAGGCCCGCGCCGAGGAGAAGGCGCAGCACCGCGGCCGCCCGCTCGTCACGATGAACCGGCCCGACAACGGGCTGCCCGAGGACATTCGCGACCACATGCGGCTGATGTGCGACATCGTCGCGTTGGCGTTTCAAACCGACAAGACCCGCCTCGCGTCGCTCGTGCTCTGCCGCGATCTTTCCGGCCTGTTCTATCCCTTCCTCGGCGTGCGCAAAGCGCATCACGCGGCGTCACACGACGATCTCTCGGACGACTTCGAGCGCATCTCGCGCTACTACGTGAGCAACCTCGCGTACCTTGCGGCGCGGCTCGACGCCATGCCCGAGGGTGACGGCACCGTGCTTGACCACACGTGCCTGCTCTATCTCTCGAACATGTGGTCCGGTTATCGGCACGACAACACGAAGCTCCCGCTTCTCACCGTGGGCGGACTCGGTCACTCGCTCGCCACCGGACGCGTGCTCGACTTCTCCGATGCCGGCGACGACCGCCGCAAGCTCTGCAGCCTGCACCTCTCGATCATGGATCGGATGGGCGTGAAGTTGCCGCGCTTCGGCGACGCCGACCTGCGGCTCGCGGGACTTTGACGCCGCCACGCCGACCAAGCCGCTAGGTTCGCGGCTTGTGGGGGTGCGGTCTGTGCGGGGGGGGCGGCGAATGCGGCTTGTGGGGATGCGGTTTATGGCCGCCCGCGTGTGCCGGGCCGGAATGCGGCCGCGGACGAATGCGCGGTCGATCGTTCCACGTGTTCAGGATGATCGCATAGCCGGCGACCCCGCCGATGATTCCGAGGATCGCCGCGCCGAGGTAGAGCGATGTGACGGCATGGGCCGACAGCAGCACCTTCTTGGGGGCCGCCTTGGCTTCGTTCCAGACTTTGGCCGGACTCGAACCGCGCACGACCTCCCCCACGAAGTAGCAGCTCGACAGATGAACCGGAGCCGTCAGCGGCGTGGACAGAAACTGCAAGGCGATGCAGAGCAGGATATTTCCCCGGACCATGAAGGCCGCGATGCATGCAAAGAGCGACTGCGCCGGCAGAAATGGCACGATCGTGATCGGAAACCCCACGAGCCACGCCCGCGCCAGCGAACCACTGGTCGGTTTCCACAGTTCCTTGCTCAGGACTCCGTCACCCAGCCACCGATGCACGCGGGTACCCCGCATCCGGCTGCGCGAAAGCCGTTGTTTGTGCATCCAGCGCAGGATCCATAAGGGAAGTCTCACGGGGCGGGTTTGTTCGATTCCGACGGCGGCCCGGGTGGCGTCAACAACTCCGTGGCTCAAGCGTAACGATACTGAGCCCGCGTGCGACCGCAACTGAGCCAACGGGGCGACGGTGAAAGAACTCAGCCGTCGCCGGCCCGGGATCGATCAGGTG
>JBEIHL010000165.1:0-6707 GCA_040381375.1 Opitutaceae bacterium | reverse complement strand
GCCAACGGCGACTGGCTGCTCCCGGCGGCAATCTGGCGGCGCGAACAGAGCTGCCGCGTGCTCGCATCCACCGATCAAGGTCAAACCTGGACTCTGCGCGGGGCCGCCAGCGTGCCCCGACCGGAGGACCGGCAGTGCGACGAACCGATGATCGTCGAGCGGCGCGACGGTTCGCTTTGGATGCTCGTCCGCACCAATTACGGCATCGGCGAATCGGTCTCCCTTGACCAGGGACGCACCTGGACGCCGGTCGCCCCGACGACGCTGCCCCACACGCCGACCCGTTTCTACCTGCGCCGCCTCGTCTCGGGTCGGCTCCTGCTGGTCAAGCATGGCCCGCTCACGGGCAAACCCGTCGGGCGCAAACAACTGACGGCGTATCTCTCCGACGACGACGGCCGCACCTGGCAGGGCGGATTGCTGCTCGACGAGCGCAGTTCCTCCTACCCCGACGGCACCCAATCCGCCGATGGCACGATCCGTATCATTTACGATCACGATCGCTACGATGCGAAACACGTCCTGCTCGCGTCGTTTCGCGAGGCGGATGTCCTAGCGGCAGCCGCTCGCAGCAGCCAGCACGAGCCCGATCATCAGGGAATTCAAGACTACGGCGACCCGGCGCCGGCCAAGCCCGCGGCGCGTTCCGCCGCGCGGCTCCGCGTCCTCATCAAAGCCGCCACCGGCGTGAACCCGCGCGCGTGGCTGAAGGACGCCCGCTTCCTGCGCCCTTCCGCGAACGAAGACGGCCAACCGCTGCTCCGCGGCCCCGGCGCGACGCTGGAGCCGGTGACCGGCGGCGATGAGTTTCGACCCTTGGTCGCGCCGGCGGAGTTCCTATCTCCACCGCAGGATACTCCGAGCGGCGTCTGCGTGGCCCAACCCGGGCAGAAGCTGTGGCGCGATCGACCCACCGAACTGAATGTGGTGCCGGTGGCGTTCGCCGGCCGGTCCTACCTGCTGACCTATTCCGGGCACGCCGCCGCGGTCTGCCGCTCCGGCGGTGTCGTGTACGTCTTCACGCCCGCCGCTGGCCGCCATGCCGACAGCGCCGAGGACTCCCTGCGCACCCAGGGTTTCGGCAAGGCCGCCGTGCGCGAGTTCCTGCTGCACCTCGGACCAGGCGACCGCGCTACGACTGAACACGTATGGACCGTCTTCCAGAAGAAGATCAGCCCCGGAGAGCGGATCGAGTTCCAGGGCCTCGGGCTAATCGTGCTCTAGCGGCGGCGTGCCCGCCGCGTTTCCCCTTCATGCACGCAGTTCATTACACTGGTAATCGCTCCTTCACCGTGGGCCCAGGCACAGCCGTCCCTCCCGGACCGAACGAGGTGCGCCTCGACGTCGCGTACGCCGGCATCTGTGGCACGGACCTCCACATTTTTCACGGAGCGATGGACCGCCGCGTCCAGACTCCGTGCGTAATCGGGCACGAGATGGCCGGCACCGTCGCAGAAGTCGGACCCGGCGTGTCTGGCCTGGCGGTAGGAAACAAGGTCGTGGTGCGGCCCCTCGACTCGCGGGGCGAGACCCCGGCCGACCGGGGCCACAGTCACATTTGCCGCCACCTGAAATTCATGGGGATCGATTCCCCGGGAGCGTTCCAGTCGTCGTGGACGGTGCCCGCGTTCGCCGTGCACAAACTCCCCGCCGCAGTCGACCTTCAGACGGGCGCGCTCGCCGAACCTCTCGCCGTTGCCTGCCACGATGTACGGCTCGGAGCGGTCCGGGCGGGTGAGCTCGCCGTGGTGATCGGCGGGGGTCCGATTGGGTTGCTGGTCGCCCTGGTGGCCCGACATGCGGGCGCTCGCGTCCTGGTGGCGGAAGTCGGCGCGTTCCGGCTCGAATTCGCCCGCGCGCTCGGTTTTGAGGCCTGGGACCCCACCACGATGGATCTGCCGGCCCGCGTCCGGGAGATGTCCGGGGGCAGCGGAGCCGACATCGTATTCGAGGTTTCCGGTGCGCGATCCGCCGTGCTCGGGATGACCGATCTGCTCGCCATTCGGGGTCGCATCGTCCTCGTGGCGATTCATCCCCAGCCCGTGGAGGTGAACCTATTTCAGTTCTTCTGGAAGGAACTTCGCCTCGCAGGCGCCCGCGTGTACGAACGCGAGGACTACGAAGAAGCCATCAGACTCATGGCGTCCGGGGCCTTGCCTTTGACCCGGCTCGTCACCGCGGTCCGGCCTCTCACCGAGTTGCCCGCGGTGATGGCTGAGCTGGAAACCGATCCCCGGGCCGTCAAGGTGCTGCTGGATTGCCAACGCTGATGACCACCCTCCTTGATCGCTTCAATCTCACCGGAAAAACCGCGTTGGTCACCGGCTGTCGCCGCGGCATCGGCCAGGCGATTGCGGTCGGCCTCGCCGAAGCGGGCGCCGATATCGTGGGCGTGAGCGCGAACCTCGAAGCGTCCGACAGCGCCGTCGCGGACGAAGTCCGAGCGCGCGGACGACGATTCAAGGGCTACGCCTGCGACTTCTCCGATCGCGCGGCGCTTTACGGCTTCATGTCGGCCGTGCGGGCCGAGTGCCCGCCGATTGACATCTTGGTCAACAACGCCGGCACCATCCTGCGCCAGCCGGCGGCGGACCACTCCGACGAATACTGGGACAAGGTGCTGGAGACCAACCTGAGTGCGCAATTTGTCCTGACCCGCGAACTCGGCCGCGACATGGTGGCTCGGGGACGAGGCAAGATCATCTTCATCGCCTCGCTGCTTTCCTTTCAAGGTGGCGTCAACGTGCCGGGCTACGCCGCCAGCAAAGGCGGGATCGGCCAGTTGACGAAGGCCTTCGCCAACGAATGGGCGGGGCGGGGAGTGAATGTGAACGCCATTGCTCCCGGATACGTGGCGACGGACAACACGCAGGCGCTGCGCGACGATCCGGTGCGCAGTCAGCAGATCCTCTCCCGAATTCCCGCCGGTAGGTGGGCCGCACCGGAGGACTTCCAGGGGGCCGCCGTGTTTCTCGCCTCCGAGGCCGCGGCTTACGTGCACGGGGCGATTCTGCTCGTCGATGGCGGCTGGCTGGGCCGCTGACGTCGAGAACGAGGACGCCACGCGCCATGCCATTCAAGCAACGTCACCGCGTCCTTGGGCTGCTTTTCTTTCTCGCCGTCATCACTTATGTCGACCGCGTCTGCATCTCGGTCGCGGGGAAGGCGATTCAGGAGTAACTGGGTCTCACTCCGTCGCAGTGGGGCTGGGTGCTCGGCGCCTTTGCACTCGCATACGGGATCTTCGAAATTCCCAGCGGGGCGCTGGGGGACCGCATCGGCCCGCGTCGCGTGCTGACGCGAATCGTCGTGTGGTGGTCGGGCTTCACCGCGCTCACCGGTCTCGCTCAGGGATTCTGGCAGTTGGTGACGGTGAGGTTTCTCTTTGGCGCTGGTGAAGCCGGGGCCTTCCCGAACATCGCCGCGACCATCGCCCGCTGGTTTCCATTCGCCGAGCGGGCGCGGGCACAGGGTTTCGTGTGGATGGCAAGCCGTGTAGGCGGGGCCATTACGCCAGCACTGGTCATTCCTATCCAGCTGCAGTTCGGCTGGCGGACGACCTTCTACGTGTTCGGCGCGGTGGGCATCGTTTGGGCCGGGATATGGTACGTGTGGTTTCGCGATGATCCGAAGGACCGATCCGGAATCACGCCGGAGGAGCTCGCTGAGCTCGGCCCCGACCGCATCACCAACGCCGGCCAGGGCCTGCCGTGGCGGCGGGTCCTGCGCGAAGCGAACCTCTGGTGGCTGATGCTGATGTACTGCCTCTACTGCTGGACGAGCTTTTTCTACCTCAGCTGGCTCCACACTTTCCTCGAGAATGCCCGGGGCTACAGCAAGGCGGACCTCGTAGCGTGGTCGTGGCTGCCCTTCGTGTTTGGCGGTTGCGCGAACCTCCTCGGCGGCTTCGTCAGCGACCGGCTCGTCAGCCGGATCGGTTTGAAGTGGGGTCGTCGAGCTTTGGGGTGTGGCGGGATGCTGTGCGCCGCCATCTTCACGGGCGCCGCTTGCTTCACTCAGGACAAGTTTCTGACCGTGCTATTCCTGGCAATCGGCTACGCCGGATCTGATGTAATGCTTCCCGTAGCCTGGGCTGTCTGCCTCGATGTCGGCGGTCGGCATTCTGGTTCAGTAAGCGGTACCATGAATATGGCCGGACAAGTGGGCTCGTTCTCTTCCACCGTGGCGTTTGGTTACATTGTCTCAGCCACGGGAAGTTGGGATGCACCGCTCATTCCCATGAGCGCCGCCGCCTTGGTTTCAGCTGTGCTTTGGCTCAAGATCGATGCATCTCGCCGGCTCGAGGGAGCGTCGAAGGCAGCCTGACAGAGGGCAACCCCGACAGAGTCAGTCCGCTGATCGCAAGACGGGGCGAGAGCCAGAACCGACCGGGCGGTTCCACTTCGACCTTGGCGCGCCACGGAACAGTCCGTACCCCGACCCTGACCGACCTCGACGGCGTAATACGGTAATACGCATGCCGACCCTCACCTTCAAGGTTTCGCCGGAAGAGGCCCGCGTGATCCGCGCCAAGGCCCGGGCGGAGAAGTCCACGGTGTCTGCCTTCCTTCGCACGCGGGTGCTCGACGCCAAGCCGACGAAAGCCCGCCGCCGCGTCATCAAGCCACATCCGGTTTCCGGCCTGCTGTACGACGCAACGGATGAGGGCAGCCCGATCGTGACGCATGAACAGATCAAGGCCGCACTGGCCGACTTCCCGTGAAGTACCTGCTCGACGTGAATGCCCTGATCGCGTGGCGGCACGCCAACGCGCACGGCCACGCCGCGTTTCATGCCTGGGCGAAAGCGGTAGGATTCAAGGCGCTGGGCACTTGTGCCCACGCGGAACTGGGCTACCTTCGGGTCTCCATACAGGTCTTCCAGCTCTCGCTCGCGGAGGCCCAAACGGCACTCACCGAGATCAAGCGTCAGGCCGGTGGCTTTGTTGCCACCGCCCCTTCCCCGAAACTGCCGGCGTGGGGAGCCAGACCCAGCTAGACGTCCGACGCCTATCTCGCCCAAGTCGCCGCTTCGGCCGGGCTCACCCTCGCCACGTTCGATACGGACATTCCCGGCGCGACGCTGATTCGCTGAGGTCGCATCGGACGCGACTTGGGCCCACCGTCACTTCGTGACCGCCCGCATCACCGCGAGAACCGCCGTGCGCAATTCCGCCGAGAGTCGCGGCCACGCTTCGATCACTTCTCGCAACCCTTCGACGCTGCTCATGGTCTCGCGGCTCGACTCGGCGATTTTGTGTGTGTGTAGGTGTGTGTCGGCGGCTTCGGCGCCCACGGAAGCGGCGGCCGCGACGCACGCTTGCAGCAGCCGTTGCACTGGTTCGAATCCAGGTCCTACCACCAATTTTTCCCCGCGGCCGACCGCTACGGCGGCGTCGTTGGGCCGGACTGCTTCCCGGGCGATCGTTCCTGCTTCCGGGAGGCCTTTTTGGCGGCGCGATCCTTGGCCCGCTGGGTGTCTTCGCCGCCGGCCGCCCCCCAGCGTTTCGAGCCACCCGTGATGGGCTCCGCCATCGGCTCCAGCCAGGCTTCGTGGAGCGCAGTGAGCGCTCGGACCTTGTCGGGGTGCTGCGCGGCGAGGTTCCGCGCCTCGGCCGGATCTTCGGCCAGGTGGATGAGCTCGCGCTGGTCGCGGAGGGCGTGGAGTTTCCAATCGCCTTGGCGCACGGCCCATTCGCCGTTCAGGCCGCCGCTGCTCCAATGGAGCTTCTCGTGGTGGCGCGTGGTCGCGCCGGTCAGCAGCGGCAGGAGGCTCTTGCCGTCAAAAACCGTGCCCGCCGGTGCCGCGGCGCCGACGGCTTCGAGCGCGGTCGGTAGGATGTCGAGCGAGATGACGGGCGTGTCGAGGGTGCGGCCGCCCGGGAAGCGCGCCGGCCAGCTGACGAGGAACGGCGTCCGGATGCCGCCCTCGTACAGGGATGCCTTGTAACCGCGCAGCGGCGCGTTGTTGGCCTCCATCCCCTTGGCCCCGCCGTTATCAGTGAGGAAGAACAGCAGCGTGTTCTCCCACACGCCCTCCGCCTTGAGCTGCTGGACGACCGCCCCGACCCCGAGATCGAGATGGTGGAGCATCGCCATCAAAATCACGCGCGCCTCGCTGAGGCCGGGATGAGCGCGCCGCACCCGGTCGATGTCCGCCTGCGGCGCCTGGGCTGGCGCGTGGACGGCGTTGTAAGCGAGGTAGAGAAAGAACGGCGCCGTCTTCTGGCGGCCGATGAACGCGACTGCCTCCTCGCTGAAGTGCGTGGTGAGGTAACCCTGGAAGCCGATGCGCTCGCGCCCCCGGTAGAGCGGCGCGGATTCGTCGTCGCCGCCCTTCACGCCGGTGCTCTTGAAGTAGTCGTGGCCGCCGCGGCCCATAAAGTTGTAGCTCTCCTTGAAGCCGCGGTTGATCGGATGCCACTGCAGCGCGGGATAATCCTCGTCGAGGCCGAGGTGCCATTTGCCGATGGCGATGCTCGCGTAGTCGGGCGGCAGCATCGCCGGGAAGATGGGGATCCTCGGGTCGAAACCCCGGCCGCCGTCGCCGGCCGTGTAGACGCCGACGCGCTGCTGGTAACGGCCGAGCATCAGGCCGGCCCGGGTCGGTGAGCACACCGGCCCGCTGATGTAGCCCTGCGTCAAGCGGACGCCCTCGCGCGCCAGCGCGTCGAGGTGCGGCGTCGCGACCTCGGGCCGGTGGTGCGG
>JBEIHL010000164.1:0-6708 GCA_040381375.1 Opitutaceae bacterium | reverse complement strand
CGGTCCGGCAGCACCGGGAGCACCACCAGCGAAATCAGGGCGAACTGCATCACCGCGGTGAAGTCGCGGTCGACGATCTTCGCGGCGAGCGAGTGCAGTTGCGGCTTGAGATGCAGCAGCACGGCCACCGCGCCGCAAACCGCGATCGCGACCGCCAATTCCCCCACCATCAGGTATACGCCGATCGAATACATGACCAGCATGGTGACTTCATTGGTCACGCCCGGGTGCTCCGCCTCGCCGCGCAGCAGCGGCAGGTTGCCGCCGACGATGACAAGGGCGAGCGCGGTCAGACCGCCCGCGACAATCCACGCACCGTACGACTCCGCGAGCAGCCCGCACAGTGCCCCCAGCACCGTCACGAGGGGAAACGTGCGAAATCCCGCGAGTCGCGCATCCGTGCGCTCCCGCTGCAGTCCGATCAGCAGGCCCAGCCCGAGTGCGATGCCTAGTCGGCCGAACGTTTCGATCATGACGGAAAAATAAAACCCTGAAAGGTGGAGCGGCCTGTCCTCAAGCCGCTGCCGATGGATCGGCCGAACGTCAGCCGCTTGGGGGCAAGCGGCTCGACCTTTACTGATTCGTTCCGGCGGTGGCACATGGCTGGATCAGTTTTGCCGCCCAGAGCTCGAGCCTCAATCCTCAACTCCCCGTCCGATCCGCCCGCCGCATGCCACCGCCGACGATCGCGAGGGTCAGCAGGGAGTTGATCGGCATCAGCGCGGCGGCCACGAGCGGATTCATCCGGCCCGCCACCGCCAAACCGACGGCGAGCAGATTGTAAGCGATCGAGAAAACCAGCACCGCCACCTGCGTGCGCCGGCGGATCGCGTTCACCTCGAACGGCGCCCGGATGCCGCCGATGCCGCGACCGAGATAATAGAAGTCGGCCTTCCGCTCCAGCACGCCGCGATGGATGACCGGCGTCCCCCGGCAAAACGCGCGATCGAACGCCAGACTGTCGTTCACGCCGTCGCCGAGCATCAACGCGTCGTCCGCCGCCTCCCGCTCGAGCCAGTCGGCCTTGGCCTGCGGCGACAGGTCACCGCGCGCCCGCTCAGGCGGCAAGCCCAGTTCGCCCGCCAGTGTCGCCACCTTCGCGGCGCGATCACCGCTCAGGATGTAGGTCGAAAAGCCGCGCTGCGCCAGGGTGGCCAGCTCGACTTTCGCGTCCGGCCGGGCTGTATCCAAAAAGTGGAACCGCGCGCGCACCGCGCCCGCCCAGGCCAGCACCGTGCCCTCGCCTCCCGCCTGATCGCGCCAACCGGCCCGACCGAGCGTCCAGGGTCCGATCTCGACGCCGTCGCCGGGCGACTCGTGGAGTTCTCCCTCCGGCGGTTCGTCGTTCGCCCCGGCGGCGAGCAGATTCTCCAGCAAACACTGGCTGACGGGATGCGGATTGTCGCGTACCAGGGCGAGCAGCGCCGAGCGAGTCGGCGCATCGAGTCCGTCGATGGCCTCGGGATTCCGCAGCACCGGCGTTTCGAGTGTCAGCGTGCCGGTCTTGTCGAAGACCAGCTTGCGCACGCGCGCCAGTTTGGTCCAAAGATCGGGTTCCCGCACGAAAACGCCGCGCCGCCGCAGCGCCACCGTGGCGATCTCGTCGGTCAGGGGAAACGCCAGGGCCACCGCGCAGGGACACGACACCACGAGCACGGCGGTCACGACGGCCCAGGTGCGCAGGGCGTCACCCGTCGCCAGCCACCAGCCAATGCCCGAAAACAACGCGATCGCCAGAATGCCCACGAGGTACCCGCGCACGATTCGCTCGAGCAGGAGGTGCCGTTCTCCGGCGCGTTCGGGCGTCTCCATGAGCCGGGCCAGCAGCGAATCGCCCCAGGCCTGCTGGGTGAGAAACGCCACCTCGGCGCGGCCGATGTTCACCGCGCCGGCCGGCACCCGCTGTCCCTGCCGGAAAATTCGCGGCTCCGCTTCGCCATTGATCGAGGCGAGCGAAACGGTGGCCTCCGGCGACTCCAGGCGCGACTCGACGGGCAGGGTCTGGCCCACGACGACGCGCAACGCCTGGCCCGCCACCACCTGTTCCGGCGGCAGGGTCGTGCCATCGGCCAGCCGCAGGCGCTGCATCTGGGGCTGTCGGCTCAGGAGCCGGCGGCGGTTGCGTTCGACGGCCGCGACCTGGGCCCAGCGGCCGACGAGCATCAGCAGGATGAACGTGGCGACGAAATCGAAATAGACGAAGTGCTCCTCGCCCGCGAGCCAGCCATAAAGCGAGCCGGCGTACGCGCCCACGATCCCGATCGCGATCGGCAGGTCGATGTGCATCGCCCGTTCGCGCAACGCGCGGACGGCGCGGCCGAGAAAGTAGGTGCCGCCGACCAGGAGGCTGAGGGTGCCGAACGCGGCGTTGAGCAGCGCGAAGAGGCCGGCCCACTCGTAGGTCGACTCCATGCCGAAGTAGACCGGGAGCGAAAACAACATGACGTTCATCGCGAACGCCGCGCAGAGCCCGATGCGCTTCACCAGCCCACGCGTCTCGCCGTCGGCCGAAACCTCTCCGGCCGGCCCCGCCAGATAACCGAACGCCTGCAGCTTGCGGGCGAAGGTCTCCGCGGAAAATTCCCCGCGGACCCAGCGCAACCGCATTGTGCCGTACTGGGCGTTGACGTTCACGTCGCGCGCACCCGGCTGCTGCAGAAAAATCCTCTCGATCAGCCAGACGCAACCGGCGCAGGAGATTCCCTGCACGCCGAGCGTGAGCGACGGAACGCGTTCCGCGGTCGACTCGGCCTGAGCCTGCGCCGTGGCGAGCCATCCGTAATCGCGCGCCTGGAAGACCGCGGCGTCCGCCGGCGTGGTGATCTCGTCCTTGATCCGATAGTATCCCGCCAATCCGTGTTCGTGCACGAGCCGGTGAACGTAGCTGCAGCCTGCGCAGCAGAAGCCACTATCCCGACTGCGGGCGTCCGGCAAGCCGCTGCCGCAGTGCCGGCAGACCGGCTTGGTCGGCGGCGGGACCGCGGGAGTCTCGAGAACGGTGACGCTCATGTCAGAAGCAGATGAAAGAGGAAGGATCCGGCCCCGGGAAACCCAGGGTGGCCCGCAGCCGCCAGCCTATCACCAGGGCCGCGCTGCAGCCGAGGATGATCCGCGTTCGATCGAGCCACAGCGGGGAGAGTTTCTGGCGGACCCATTGGAACTGCGTCTGCGCCAGCCACAGCAGCGGCACGGTGCCGAGCCCGAAGGCCAGCATGAACTCGACCCCGCGCAGCGCCGACCCCGACAGCAGCGCGAGCGCGACGAGAAAGTACAACGGTCCGCACGGCAGCAGCGGGGTCGCCAACCCGAGCGCCGCGGCCGCCTGCACTCGCGAGCGCCCGCGCAGCCAGGCCTGCAGTCGCCAGGTGAGCCTCCCCAAGGCCGCGATTTTCGGCAGGCGCCGGTCGAGCCGGAAGGCGAGG
Organism: Opitutaceae bacterium; assembly: GCA_040381375.1. Classification (GTDB taxonomy): domain Bacteria; phylum Verrucomicrobiota; class Verrucomicrobiia; order Opitutales; family Opitutaceae; genus ER46. Next base: position 3,286 of record JBEIHL010000164.1, on the reverse strand, counting down.
CCGACGAAGAACACCACCATCACCCAGGGCAGCCAGCGCAGCGCGGACTCCGAGAGCCAGGTGAGCGGCATGCGCCCCAGCCCGCCGGCGACGCCACCGAGGACGGCGTATCCGGTCAGCCGTGACACGTGATACGTGGTGCTGACCGTATGCACGTCGGCACGTTCCCCTTTCACCGGCATCAGCCCGCAGGCGAGCGGACCGCACATGCCCGCGCAGTGGAGGCTCGTCACCAAACCGGCCACGAAGGCCGCGGCGGGGGAATTGATGGCGGCGAGTTCCATGGGAGGTCAGCCGTTCAAACCGCAGAGGGGTGAACCACGAAACACACGGAAGACACGAAAACGCGGGGAGATTTTCGCGTGTTTCGTGTGTTTCGTGGTCAACCTGTCTCCGCGGCTTGATTTCATTTGGCCTTCCCTCCCGTCGCCAACGGCACCTCGGCCACGCGATGCCGCGACGCGATCGTGAACCAGGTGGTCCACGCCGCGGCCTGGATGACAAAGGCCACGACAATCCAGAGCCAGAGTCGCGAGGCCCGGGTTTGGGCCGGGGGCTTGACGGCGTTCGCGCTCATTTCTTCGCCTTGTCGTCCTCGCGGAGGAGCCGGGCCTCGGGGCCGACGAACTCCACCCCGCGGGTCAGTCGGAAGCGTCCGGCGGCATCCTGCACGATCACCTCGAAGTGAAACGGCCCGGTGTAGGCGCCGCGGGTCTTTTGCAGGATGAGCGGCTGTACGAGCTCGCCGAGAGGTCCCACTTCCACCGGTCCGTCGAAGCCGGACTGGCGCACGGCGTCCGGCAGACCCGTCAGGCTCAGGACGAAGCGGGCCGGCTGATTGCGCTTGTTCACGATCCGGACGAGGTACTGATTCCGCACCGAGGTGTCATCCACGATGTACGGCGCGCCCGTCATGCGAATCACCAGGAAGTTCGCCGGCTTCACGGTGGAAAGCGCCCACGTGGCGACGCTGGCTCCGATGAGGAGGAGGATGCCATAGAGAATCGTCCGGGGCCGCAACCACCGGGTGCTCCCTCCCGTGAACGCCTTTTGCGAGTCGTAGCGAATAAGTCCGCGGGGACGCCCGACCCGGGTCATCACATCATCGCACGCATCGATGCACGCGGTGCAACCGACGCACTCCATCTGAAGTCCCTGGCGAATGTCGATTCCGGTCGGGCAGACGTGCACGCAGCGATTGCAATCGATGCAGTCCCCCGCCTTCGCCGGGCCTACGGCGGGCAGGCCTGCGGACAGAGAGGCCGCGGAGGGAAAGCCCACCGCCGGTTTGGCCGGGGACATCTTGCCGCGGGGTTCGCCGCGTTTGCCGTCGTAGCCGATGACCAGCGAGTGGTCGTCGATCAGGGCGGACTGCAGTCGTCCGTAGGGGCAGATGACGATGCAGAGTTGTTCGCGGAACCAGGCGAAATTGAAATAGAGCACGCCGGTCGCGACCATCATGAAGGCGAAGGCGCCCCAGTGCTCGCCCGGGGCAGCCCGCACCATCGTCCACACTTCCGGCAGCGAAACATAGTAAGCGAGAAACAGGTGCGTGATCACCGCCGAGACGATCACGTAGAGGGTGTGCTTGAGTGCGCGGCGGGCGAACTTTCCCGGCGTGAGCGGAGCCTCCTCGAGTGCCCGGCGGGCGACCGCGTCGCCGTCGATCCAGCGTTCGATCCGCCGGTAAACGTGATCGAGAAAAACCGTGTGGGGGCACGCCCAACCGCACCAGATGCGGCCCAGCAGAGCGGTGATGAAAAAAAGCGAGAACCCGAGGCCGGTGATGACGAAGAACAGGAGCCAGAGGTCCTGCGCCGCCAGCGTCACGCCGAACAAGTGGAACCGTCGCTCCGCGATGTCCAGGAACACGGCCGGGTGGCCGTTGATCTTGATCCAGGGTAGCGAAAGATAAAACGCGATCAACCCGAACGCCGACCAGCGCCGGGCCGTGGCGAAGCGGCCACGGGCATCGGCGGGGAAAAGAAAGGAGCGCGATCCGTCGTCGCGAATGGTGGTGACGGAATCACGGTCCGGAATGAGAGACTTGGGCGCGGCCATGTGGGGACGGCGTGTGGGATGATCGCAGGCACGCCGGGGCAAGCGCGCGGAGCGTTAAAGGCTGGGACCTCGAGATCGAGGCCCCTGAGAAGGGTTAGCCGGCAACGACGTCATGGGACCGGCGGGGCGGGCTTTTCGATGACGATGGAGTCGCCCTCCTTGTGCTTGCTCAGGATGTAGGCGGTGACCTCGGTGATCTTTTTCGCGCCGAGCACGGGACCCCAGGCCGGCATGCCCTTGGTCAGAACGCCTTTCGAAATCAGGTCATGAATTTCGGTGGGCTTGCCGCCGTAGACCCAGCCGGTGTCGGTGAGATCGGGCCCGATGGCCGCCGGACTCTCGGCCTTGCCGCGGAGACTCGCCAGATGGCAGGCCGCGCAATTGGCGACGTAGCTCGTCCGGCCGGCCTCGACGAACTCCGGGTTGCGGCTCATCTGCCAGAGGCTCCCATCATCGAGCTTGGCGGCGGACAGCCGGCTGGCCTCGATCCGGGCAATCTCGCTCGTGACCTCCTCGGTTGGGGAGGCACCGATCCGGAACCACTCGTAGTAGCTCCAGTAGCCGACCCAAAAGACGATGGTGGCGTACAGCGTGTAGAGCCACCAGTTGGGCAGTCGCTTGTCGTATTCCTGGATGCCGTCGTAGGTGTGCGGACGGAATCTGTCGTCAGGCAGAGGTGATTTCATGTCGGGCGGGCGGAGTGTCCGTTTCGAAGGGAAGGTTCTCAAAGCGTTCGACCTGCGAACGCTTCATGCGGAGGGCGCGCCACGTGCAGGCCACGTAGATCGACGAGGCGGTGACGAAGGCCACGAACGTGAAGATCGCGGCGGAGTTTTCGAGGACGAGGCGACGGAACATGGGAAGGAGGCGTTGGGCGAGAGGCGATGGGCGATAGGCAATCAGCCTGCAGCGAAGGGTGCGGTTATTGGGCGGGGACGCCGGGTATGGTGACCGGCTCGGATTTTCCGAGGACCTGGAGATAGGCGATCATCGCGATGATTTCCTTCTCGGGAGCCACGATGGCACCGGCAGCCTTGAGATCGGCGGCGATTTGCGCCGACTGCTCGGCGACGTTGCGTTTGATCTCATCGGCGGTCCACGCGGGATACGGCACCCCGAGCGTGCGCTGCACCGAGATCTTCGTGGGCAGCACCGAGACATCGAGGTCACGCTGGAGCATGGCCGCATAGGACGGCATGTTGGAACCCTGCGACAGGGCGCGCGG
>JBEIHL010000163.1:0-6768 GCA_040381375.1 Opitutaceae bacterium | reverse complement strand
TATAACTGGCAGCACCGTTCCTGCGACGGAAAGCCGGTCAGCATCAACGTGGTCAACAATTACTACAAACCCGGTCCGGCGACGATGCGGGGCGTGCAGCGCCGCATTGTTCGTATCGACGACACGAGGGCCGCCTACGGCTACGACTCCGTCTGGCACATCGCGGGCAATGTCGTGGAAGGCTTTCCTGCCCTCTCCGCCGACAACTGGGCCGGCGGCGTCGACTTCGAGGGTGCGACGTCCGCGCCGACCAACCGGCGCGTCGAACCGTTTCCCGTCGCGCCCGTCACCACCCAGCCGGCCATCGAGGCGTACCCCCTCGTGCTGGCCGGCGCCGGCGCCACGCTCCCGCGGCGCGACTCGGTTGACGCGCGCATCGTGGACGAGGTTCGTCACGGACGGGCCACGTTCGGCAACGGGATCATCGACACGCCTGCGCAGGTCGGCGGCTGGCCGGAACTGAGGTCGGCTCCCGCTCCAGCCGATACCGACCGTGACGGCATGCCCGACGAGTGGGAGCGGGTGCACCGCCTCAACCCCGCTGACCCGGCCGACCGCAATGCGTTCACGCTCGCTCCCGGCTACACCAACCTCGAAGTCTATCTGAACAGTCTGGTCGGCGGGTGAGGCTCCGCCCACGCTCTCCGGCATCACCCATGCATTCCACGTCAACCGCCGCTCCCCCCGTCGGCCTCATCGGCATCGGTCTGCTCGGCAGCGTGCTGGCTGAACGCCTGCTGGCCAACGGATTCGCCGTGCTCGGCCACGATCTCGCTCCCGCCCGGCTCGAGGCGTTGCGCGCAGCCGGCGGCGCGGTCGCGGCGGGCGGCGCGGCCGAGATCTTCCGCCGGTGCGACCGCGTGCTGTTGAGCCTGCCCACTTATGCGGATGTCGCCGCCCTGCTCTGTACGCACGCCGCCGCGCTGCATTCCGGCCTGGTGTTGCTCGACACCACGACGGGTGATCCGACGACCGCGGAGGCGCTCGCCCGCGACCTCGGCGGCCGCGGGGTGGTGTACCTCGACGCCACCATCTCCGGCAGCAGCGCGCAGGTCCGCGCGGGGACCGCCGTCGTGATGGTGGGCGGGGACCGCGCGGCTTACGCGGCGTGCGCCGACCTCCTCGGCTGCCTCGGCGGGCAGAGGTTTCACACCGGCGGGCCCGGCTCCGGTGCGAAGATGAAACTCGCGACCAACATCGTCCTCGGCCTCAATCGCGCGGCCCTCGCCGAGGGCCTCGCCTTCGCGCGCGGCGTCGGTCTCGAACCCGCCCAGGCCCTCGCCATCATGCGCGCCGGACCCGCGTATTCACGGATCATGGACGGCAAGGGCGACAAGATGCTCACCGGCGACTTCACGCCCGAGGCCCGGCTCTCGCAGCACCTGAAGGACGTGCGCCTCATTCTCGAACGCGGCGCCGCCGCCGGGCTGCCCATGACGCTCAGTGCCGCGCACCGCGAGATCCTGGAAGCCGCGGAAGCCGCCGGCCTGGGCGGCCTCGACAACAGCGCGCTGATCAAGGTGCTCGCGGCCGTCACGTCCGCGCCGTCCGCATGAGCGCTCCCGTGCCGTTGCCCGCGGGGAAAAACCTCCTCGTCCTCGCCGTCGCCTACGCCGGGCTGGTCGCGGCGGGCTTCCAACTCGGCCTCATGCCGCTCGTCGCCCTCTCCGCCACGCGCGATCTCGCGGGTGCGGGCGTCGCACCCGGTGTCGCCGGCGACTGGTTCGCGCGCTATACGGCCGCCCTGATGCTCGGCGCCGCGTGCGGCGGAATTTTGCTCGGCTGGCTCGGCGACCGGATCGGCCGCGCGCGCGCGCTCGCGGCGAGCGTACTCTGCTACTCGGTGTTCGGCGGCACGGGGCTCTGGGCCGGCTCGCAGGAACAATTGCTCGCGCTGCGGTTTCTCGCCGGTCTCGGCGTTGGCGGCATGTGGCCCAACGGGGTGGCGCTCGTCTCCGAATGCTGGGCCGGCGCCACGCGGCCGATGGTCGCCGGCGTGATCGGCACCGGGCTCAACCTCGGCATCCTCGCCGTCTCGCAGCTCGGCCGGCTGCGCCCCATCACGCCCGAATCGTGGCGCTGGATCGTGGCGCTCGGCTTCGTCTCCGCCGTGATCGGACTGTTCGCGCTGTTCTTTCTGCCCGAGTCGCCGAAATGGCTTGCGACCCGCGGCGCCGCAACCGCGAAGTCCGCCGCACCGCTGCGCGAACTCTTCGCGGCGCCGCTGCTGCGCACCACGCTGGTGGGCATCGCCCTCGGCGCCATCCCGCTCATCGGCGCGTGGGCGGCGAGCAAGTGGATGATCCCGTGGGCCGACACCGTGGGCGGCGCCGCGCATCCCGGGCTCAAGGCCACTACCCAGGGTTGGTGGGCCGCGGGCGCGATTCTCGGCAGCTTCTTCGGCAGCCACCTGGCGCACCTGCTCGGCCGGCGCACGGCGTACTTCGCGATCAGCCTCGGCGCCTTCGTGCTCACGAGCGGCATCTTTGTCGTCTCGCAACCGCTCGCCCCTTCGTTCCTGCCGCTCGTCTTTACGCAGGGGCTCGTGTCGACGCTCTTCTTCGGCTGGCTCCCGCTCTGCCTGCCCGAGCTCTTCCCGACGCGCGTGCGGGCGACGGGTGCTGGCATCGCCTACAACAGCGGCCGCTTCGTCTCCGCCGCGGGCGCGCTCGGCGCGGGGGCGCTCATGGCGTGGTCCGGCGGCGACTACGCACGCGTCGGCGTGATCTGCGGTGCCGTGTACGCGCTCGGCATGATCGTCATCTGGTTTGCCCCCGACACCTCCAAGCGATCCCTCGACGCATGAAACTGCGCCTCCTCCTGCCGGCGATCTTTCCCGGCCTGCTCTGCGTTGCCGCCGAGCCCGCGGTGAAACTCCTCCCCGTCGCTCCGTCCGGCGTCGCAGTCAGGCTCGTCGCCCGCGAACCGCTGCTGCGGAACCCCTGCGCACTCGCGTTCGATGCCCGCGGCCGGCTCTTCGTCGGCCAGGGGCCGCAGTACCGTAACCCGAAACCGGATACACCGGGCGACACGGTCGAGCTGCTGCTCGACGACGACGGCGACGGCGTCTTCGACCGGACGAAGACCTTCGCCCGCGGCCTCAACTGCGTGCAGGGCCTCGCCTGGCACGGCCGCGACCTCTACATCGCCAACTCGCCCGACCTCACGATCGTCCGCGACCTCGACGGCGACGACGAGGCCGACGAGTATGTCCTGCTCTACACCGATCTCGGCAACATCGAGCACGCCGTGCACGGGCTCACGTTCGCCCCCGACGGCAAGCTCTACCTGGGCAAGGGCAACTCCAAGGGGCTGAACCAGCCCGGCCGGGTGGCCCCCAAGCCGTTCCGCGAACTGTTCGGGCAGCCCGATCTGTCCGGCGCCCCCGACTTGCCGCCGCCGCGCACCTTCACCCGCGACACCTACCGCCGCACGTATCAGGATCCCAAGGACGACTGGGGCCGCATGGGCGGGACGCTGCGCGCCAACCCCGACGGCACCGGCCTCGAGATCGTTTCGCGCGGGTACCGCAATCCCTGGGATTTCGCGTTCGACGCCGGCTTCGACTGGCTCGGCACGGACAACGACCAGAGTGACGGCGACCGGATCGTGATGCCGTTCTTCGGGGCCGATTTCGGCTGGTCGCACCGGTGGAGCGCGCACTGGACCGGCCACGGCCACCTGCCCACGGTGCCCATCAGCGGTCCGGTGTTCCACGGCTCGGGCACCGGCATCGTGTACGCCGACTCGCCCGCGCTGCCGGCAGCATACCGCGGGGTGTGGTTCATCAACGATTTTCTCCACCGCACGACGTACGTCTATCGCCCGCGCTGGGAGGGCGCGCTGCTCCAGCCCGCCGGCGGAAAGTGGGAACCGTTCCTGCGCGCCGGCGACGCGCTGTTCAATCCCGTCGACCTCGCCCTCGGGCCCGACGGCGCGCTGTATCTCACGGGGTGGGGCTTGGCGCTCGGCGCCGAGTTCAAGGACGGGCGGCAGACCAACGAAGGCCGGCTCTGGCGCGTCGCCGCCGTCGGCGCGCCCGGACCTGCGTTCGCGGCGCACCGCGCGCTGCCTCCCGCCCGCTGGACCTTCGACCAGCTCGTCGCCGACTTCGCGGCGCCCGTCGCCGCCGCATGCTCCGACGCCGCCGCGGAACTCGTCCGGCGCGGAGCCGCCATCCGCAACGACCTGACGGCCTTCGCCGTGCGGCTGGAGCTGCCGGTGGCGACGCAGACCTGGGCGCTCTGGACGCTCGGCCGGCTCGCGCTGGAGGACGGCGCGCTCGACGCGTGGTTCGGCACGACCGCCGCGCGGCTCTCGCTCAACGCCCGCATCCAGGCGCTGCGCATCGTCGCGCACCGGCTGCGCGAATCGCGTCGCGCCGACCCGTTCCCGCCGCTGGTCGCGGCCGCGCTCGCGGATGCCGAACCGCGCGTGCGGTTCGCCGCCCTGCAGGCCATCGCGCAGGCGCCGCGCCCGGCGCTGCTCGACGCCGTCCTGGCCGTCGCGGCCACCGAGACCGACCGGGTGACCTTCTACGCCGCCTGGCACGCGCTCCTCGCGGTCGCGGCGCCGGAGACGTTGCGGGCGCAGCTGCGCGATCCCCGCGGCGGAGTCCGGCGCGCGGCTTTTCTCGCGCTCGCCGACCGCGGACTGCTCGACGCAACCGCCGTCCGCGCCCACCTGGGCGATGCCGACCGCGAAACCGCGGCCCTCGCCGGCCTCTGGCTCGCCCGGCAGAACGGCAATCCGCTGCTCGACATCTCCCCGCCGCCCGGGGATTTCATCGACCGGGTGCGCGTGAAGATTGTGCCCGGCCTGAAGCCCTCCGCCGTGCGCTTCACCACGGACGGCTCGGAGCCGGGCTTGGAGCAGGGAAACGAGCGGGCCAACCTCACGTTCACCGAGACCACCACGCTCAAGGCCGCGCTGTTCGTGGAAGGGCGGAAGGTCGGGCCGACCACCACCGGCCTCTATCGCAGGATCGCGCCGCCGCCACCGCCGCCGGCCCTTGCGCTCACTCCGCCCGCCGAGCCCGTCAGCGCGGCCGCGGTCCTCGCCGCCCTCCCGAACGCCGACGCGGCGCGCGGGCGCGCGGTGTTTCACGCCGCTGGCTGCGTCGCCTGTCACCGTGTCGGGGCCGAAGGCGGTGCCTTTGGTCCGAACCTCACCGGGCTCGGATCTCGGGGCAACGTGGAGCGCGTCGTCCGCTCGATCCTCGAGCCCAGCGCCGAGATCGTCGAGGGCTACGGCGTGCACACGTACACCCTGCGCGACGGCCGGACCCTTGCGGGCCGGATCCTCGAGGAGGGCCAGAGCAACTTTCTCGTGATCCAACCCGACAACCAGACCGCGTCTATCGCGCGCGCCGATATCGTGCGGCAGGAGCCGTTGGGCGCTTCCACGATGCCGTCCTACGATCGCGCCATGGCGGCCGGTGACCTGGCTGCGCTCGTCGCTTGGTTGATGCGGGACTGACTTCCCATGATCCGCCTCACGCTTTCCCTCGTCACGCTGGGCCTCGCCACGGCCGCAAGCGCCGCCGATTCGGTCACGTTCACCCGCCAGGCCGATCGCGTTCGCATCGAGATCGGCGGGGCACATTTCTCCGATTACCGGCACGCCGGGTGGCCGAAGCCGTGCCTGTATCCGATCCTCGATGCCGACGGCACGAGCTACACGCGCGACTTCCCGTTCCAGCAGAACCCGGCGGAAGTGCCGGACCATGACTGGCACCGCGGTGTCTGGTTCGCGCACGGTGCCGTCAACGGCCACGACCTCTGGCGGGAGATCCCGGAGCGAAAGACAGGCCGGATCACGCTCGATCAAATTGTGGAGACGCGGGACGGCCCGACGGGCGTGCTGCGCGTCCGCCAACTCTGGCAAACCCACGCCGGCCAGACGCTCCTCACCGACGAGACGACCCTGCACATCACGCGCCGTGCCGGCGTCACTTTGCTCGACTACGACGTGCGGCTACGGGCGACGCACGGCGCCGTCACCCTGGGTGACACGGAAGAAGGCACCATGGCCGTGCGCGTGAACGAGCGGCTGCGCGTCACGCATGGCAAGGGCAAGGACAAGCGCAGCGGCACCGGCCGCTTGGTGAACGCCGCCGGCGATTCCGGGGTCGGCGCCTGGGGCAAGCGCGCCGCCTGGGCGAGCTACTCCGGCCCGCTGCCCGACGGCCGCGTGATCGGCGTGGCGCTGCTCGAGCATCCGCAGAACTTCCGCCATCCGACCTGGTGGCATGCCCGCGATTACGGGCTGCTCTCGGCGAATCCGTTTGGCCGGCACGATTTCGAGAAACTGAAGGACCAGCCGAATGCGGGCGACCATGTGATTCCGGCCGGCGGGGAACTGCGGCTGCGCTACCGGCTGGTGTTTCACCGCGGCGACGAGAAGGCGGCGCGCATCCCGGAGCTGCATCGCGAGTACGCGGGCGGACGTTGACGGCTGGGAGCGAGTCCCGGTCACCCTCTGCAACTTCAGGTGAATCTCACCATGAAGCCCCACGATTTCCGTCTGTGCGCCCGGCGTTGTCTGTTCGCCGTGCTGGCCCTTCTCGTTTCATCCCTGGCTGCGACGCTGACTGCGGCCGAGCGGCGTGCGCCCAACATCGTCTACATCATGGCCGACGATCTCGGCCCGGGTGATATCGGACCCTTCGGCCAGCAAAAGATTCGCACGCCCAACCTCGACCGCCTCGCCGCCGCGGGCACGTGCTTCGACCATTTCTACGCTGGTGCCTCGGTCTGCTCGCCCACC
>JBEIHL010000162.1:0-6769 GCA_040381375.1 Opitutaceae bacterium | reverse complement strand
GCCCCAGATGAAGATCGGCACGCGGTGCACCGTGCGGCCGAACTCGGAGAAATCCTCGCCGCCCGTCGTCGGCGGCGAGGGCACCACGCGCTGGTCGCCGAGCCACGCCTTGAACGTACCGGTCATCCGGCGCGTCAGCGCGGCGTCGTTCACGGTCACCGGCGTCGACTCGGATGTCACCGTCACGACCGGCAGCCGGTCCTCCGGTACGCCCGCGGCCCGGGCGGTGCCTTCGCAAATGCGGCGGATGGCGGCGATCATGCCCTCCATCACCTTGTCCTCGAAGGCGCGCAGGGTGAGCTCGAGTTTCACCGACTCCGAAATGATATTGCGCTTCGTGCCGCCCTGGATCGTGCCGACCGTCACGACCGCCGGCGTACCTGGCCGGGTTTCCCGGCTCACGATCGTCTGCAGCGCCGTCACGATCTGCGCGGCGAGCACGATCGGGTCGCGCGTCGTCTGGGGCTGCGAGCCGTGGCCACCGACCCCCTGCACCACGATGTCAACCGAGCTCACGCTGGCGTACGGGGTGCCTTCGACGATCCCCACCTGCCCGGCCGGGCGCACCGACGACACATGGAGCGCGAGCGCGAAATCCGGTTTGGGAAACCGCGTGTACAAACCGTCGGTCAGCATCGCGCGGGCACCCGCCACGATTTCCTCGGCCGGCTGGGCGACAAACACGAGGGTGCCCTTCCACTGATCCTTCAACGCTACGAGCGCGCGAGCCGTGCCGATCATCCCGGTTACATGGAGATCGTGGCCGCACGCGTGCATCGCCGGCTGATCCCGGCCCGCCATATCCTTCACCACCGCCTGGCTCGCCCACGGGATCCCCGTCAGCTCCTTCACCGGCAGGCCATCCATGTCGGCGCGAACCAGCACCGTCGGACCGGCGCCGTTCTTGAGCACGCCCACGACGCCGGTGTTGCCGACCTTCTCGGTCACCTCGAGACCGAGCGCGCGAAGTTCCTTCGCCACGAGCGCCGCGGTGTTCGTTTCCATGAACGAAAGCTCGGGGTTAGCGTGCAGCTGCTTGTAGATCGCCTCGAGCGAGGCGTACTCGGCCGCGACTTTGGCGGCGACGACATCACGCAGTTCAGGTGTGGCCGCGGCGTGTGACCGGGGAACCAGTCCGAAAGCGAGCAAGGAAGCAATAACGGGGAGCAGCAGGCGATGCATGGAGGGGGGACGACGTTGGAACACGAAAGGCCTAAGGTGGCGAGGTCACAAACCATGAGGAACAGGAAGACGGGGGAGCCCGGGAAGAAGTTGGACCGATTGCTTCCCGACCTGCCAGGCCTTCCTGTTCATGCTCAACGATCGGGCTGATCAAGTCGGGGCGTAATACCAATCGCACTTGGAATTTAGCCTAGTGGGTCGGAAAGCCGACGCTGAGATTTTGACCACAGATCACACGGATTACACAGATACAGGCAGGTTGGGTTTCCTCTGCATCCGTGCCATCGGTGTGATCCGTGGCTGAAGTCTGTTTCTTACGAGCTGCTGGCATAACCTCTACCTGGCCGCAGGCGCGACTGCATTGAGCTGCTCCGGTGCTCTCGAAGCCTTGGACGAAAAGGCCCGGATGTAACGCCGCATCCCGATCTGAAAGGGAGAGAATCCGTGGAGTTTCGCCTCGGCGAAAGCCCGTTCCAACGGCCAGCCGTCGTGCTGCATCCGATAGCAGGCGATAATCGTGCCGGTGCGGTCCGAGCCGTGTTCGCAATGGATAAAGATCGGCGGAGGCGACGAGGCGATGAGGGCCAAAACCTGCGCGACTTGAGCGTCGTCCGGCGCACTCAGGCCGGGCAGGGGCTCGGAAACGTAACCGAGGCCATGCGCCCGCGCCGACGCCTCCTCGCCGGGCCACGTGTCATCCGGGAGACGAAGGTTGATGATCGTGCGGACGCCCAGCCGTTGCAGACTCGCCATGGCTGGTTCGTCCGGCTGAGCGCCCCGCAACAGCGTGTGGTCGACCCGGCCGAAATTGCGAATCCCGTCGGCGGCGGGCATTCCACGCGAAAGAGAACCGCACCCGGAAAAGATAAGGGCGAGGAGAACCCCGCCCAAAATCCAAACGAGGCGCGTCGCCGCAGGAGAGGTCATAACGGCCATGGGTTTCTTTTTGGGGGTTGCTCCAGGTTGGAGGAGGGGAAGGCCGAAAGGTTCGGTCCGCTAGGTGCAAATTCACCCCACCAGCCTGAGTTCGCCACTGCTCCCACGGTAAATTTGTGTCCAGCGGGCTGACCTTGGATGACAGCTCCGCCCTGGACCCAATGGGACAGACCTGGACTCGCGCGGAGGCGCAGCGGCGCGGCCGCGAGCCCGTTTTCTTTTCTCCGCGCCCCAGCGCCCCTGCGCGAGTCCAGATTGGAGAAATCCGACCGCCCACCGCGCCTCAACCCGGCGGATTGAGCAGGCGGACTTCGCGCTGCGGGAAGGGAATCGAGATGTTCCGCGACCGGAAGGCCTCGACGACAGCCTGGTTGATTTCACCGGTGGCCAAGCCGAAGTCCGGCACGTTCACCCACGGCTTGATGGCGAGGTTGATCGAGGAATCGGCCAGCACGGCGACGCGGATCACCGACGCGGGCTCCTTGAGCACCCGGGGATTCTGTTCCAGGATTCCCCGGATCACGCTCAGCGCGGCGTTCAAGTCGGTGTCGTAGGCCACACCCACCACGACATCGAGCTGCCGGATGCCACCGTAGTTGTGCAGGATTTCGCCAACGATCTTGCGGTTCGGCACCATGATCCGCGAGCGATCCGGATGACTCAGCACGGTGTTGAACAATTTGACGTCCTCCACGCGGCCTTCCACGCCGATCATGGACACGTATTCTCCGACGCGAAACGGCTTGGTGAAAATGATGGTGAGCCCGGCAAACAAATTTCCGAGCACACCCTGCAGCGCAAAGGCAATTCCCGCGCCCGCCACGCCGAGCCCGGCGACAACCGGCAGCAAATCAATACCCAGGTTCGTCAGGGCCAACACCACAAACGCGCCCATGGCCACGAGCCAGCTCACCCGCACGAGCAGCTGACGCACCGGTGGCTCCATTTCCAATTTACCCAGCCAGCGCTGCAGGATGCGGGTCAGCCAGCGGGTGATGAAGTACCCGACGATCAGAATCAGCGACGCCTTGATCACCAGGGGAACGAAGTTGGCGCTCATTTCCACCAGCTTCTCCTTGGCGAGATTGAGCATTTCGATTTGGTTTCCCATAATGCCCGGCACGCTGGCTCAAACCCGGACGGGAATCCATGCCGATTTCTTCCCGCCGCATCCGAAGCAGTCATGTTCGCGCGCGGAGGCGCAAAGGCGCGGAGGCGAATCCACGAACCGTTGTCTTCTCCGCGGCTCCGCGCCTCGGCGCGAGAACCGGCTCGATCAGAACGACCCTTTTACGCCCACCGTGTACTGGGTGCCGTACTCGCGCGTGAAGTTCTGCTTCGCGTACTCCGGCGTCTGCGGGCCGTAGGCGTACCGGAGCCGGTCGAGGTTGAAAACATTCCGCGCGCTGATGAAGAGCGCGAACTGCTTCCGGAACTGATAGTCGGCGTTCAGATCGAGCATCGTCGTCGCCCCGGTGTAATTGTACGCGTCCGGCCCGAGCGCCGCGACCGCCGTGCCCTTCTGTTCACCGCGGTAGTTCCAGCGCGCCATGAAATCGAAGCGCTGATACGTGAAATTGAAGCCCCAGTTCGCGCTGCTCTTGATGAACGACGTGAAGTCCGCCTCGCGACTGCCCTTCAGCTCGAGCGTGGTGCTGTTCGCGAAGACCGAGAAGAGGCGACCCCAGCTCCCGAGCCGGCTGAGCGACTGTTTCACGTTGAGCGAGAGTCCGTTCACCGACGCCTTGTCCGTGTTGGTCTGCGTCGACAACTGCCAGCCGACGTAGCTCGGGTCGAAGCCGAGTTCCTGCAGGTCCTCTGCCGTCGCGAGCTTCACGACATTGCCAAAGAAATCCCGCAGCTCCTTGCGGAACACGCCCGCGGTGATCAGGCCGCCGCCGTCGGTGTAGTATTCGAGCGACAGGTCGTAATTGTCCGCCGACCACGGCTTGAGCGCGGTGTTGCGAATGTTGATCGTGCCGCGGATCACGGACGGATCGTTGTACTGCAGCTCGGTCAGGTTCGCCTCGCTGATCGTGGCGTTCGGGATGATCCGGTTGAAGTCGGGCCGGCCGTAGGTCTGCGCGAAACCCAGCCGCACTTGAAAACGGTCCGTCGCGTTGAAGTTCACGTTGAGGCTCGGGTAATAGCCGTCGTAGCTGCGCGTGGCCCGGTAGGCGCGCTCCTTGCGGGTCAGGCGGAGCTCCTCCATCGACCCGGCCGCCCCGGCGTCGGGACGGCGGATCCGGTTGCCCTGCGCGTCGCGCGCGAAACTGCCGTTGGCGTTGCGCACGAAGGCGGCGCCCGCGTCGACGAGCGGACCCACGCCGTCGTCCTCGGTCTTTTCGTAGCGCACGCCGGTCACGATCCCGAGCCGGTTCTGGAAGAGCCGCACCTCACCCTGGAAATAGGCCGCCGACACCGTCTCCTCGATGTATTCGGAATTCGAGATACGCGCCGTCTCCTGGGCCACGAGCTGCGCCGGGGTCTTGAAGAAGAGGTTGGGATTTTTCTGAAACGCGTCCCACAGCTTCACGGAGGAAGGAAAGGGCAGGTTGTGGATGAACGCGGGGCCGGAGGTTTCCAGTTTCTTGTTCGCGATGATATTCAGGTGCGGCGTGTACGAGATCGGAACGGTGGCGGCGTTGCCGTTCGGGCCGGCGTAGGTCCAGTTGATCGTGTCGAACCGCTTATCGTTTTCCTGCACGTGTTGCCGCACGCCGACCTGCACGGCGGAGGGAAAGCCGAAACGGTCGATGTGGCGGCGGACGTTGATATCGCCGCTCTTCACGTAGCTCTTCACGTCGCGTGGCGACGCCGCGGCACCCGTGAGGCGGTAGTTTTCCGGGTCGCTGATATCGACCGGGCGGTTGTTGTCGTCGAACACCTCGATGCCGCTCGGCCCGTCCGGAGTGACGCCATTGAAGTTCACCCGCACCGGATTCTTCATCCCGATGGTCAGACCGGAAAAGTGGCCATCGGCCGTCTGCCGAAAAGCGACACGCGCGCCCGACTGCGCGAACCCCGCGTCGATCCGCCAGAGGCCGTCGTCGAACCGGTACCGCGCATTCGCGCCGACCGAGTTGACGCCGTGCCGCGTGCCGCCGCCGCCAAAGGACACGTTGCCACGGCCCGTGGCACCGCGACTGAAATCGGCGCCGTAGGTGAGCGGCGTGCCGCCGACCACGGTCGGCGTGCCAATCGCGCCGACCGTCGGCGTCCAGGTATAGGTCGCGAAATAGTTCGAGTAGTGCGTGGCCTGGCCGCCGATCGAAAGCACCCCGTGTTGATGAATCCGCCAGTCGGCCTTGATGCTGCCGCCATTGCGGTTCGTCACCTGCGGGCCATAGACGAGTGTCGCCGTCTGGAAGTAGGGCTGGCTGAACGAGGCCCCGGTCCCGGTGCCGCCGCCGTTATACGTCTTCTGGAAGACCGACGTCTGGGTGTTGTAGATGTTCGAACTGTTGGCCGAGAGGACGAGGCCGAAGTTCTTGTTCACCGGCAGCGTATAATCGAGCGTGTAGCCCGGCAGCACCTTGTAGATTTCCTTGTCCGAGCTGTGCCGGATCTTGCCGAGCTTCATCGCGTGCTGGTTGGCGGAGAGAAAGACCGAGTAGCTGAGCTGCGCGCGGTTCCGTTCGAACGCGCTCTTCGTCACAAGATTCACCGAACCGCCCAGCGAGTCCGCCGGCGTGGAGGGCGTGGGGACGTTCGTGATCTCGACCCGCGAGATATTGTTCATCGAGAGATTGGGCGTCTGGAAGGTACGGGACGAACCCGTGTAGTTGGCGCCGGCGAGCGTGTTGCCGTCGAGCGACATGCCGACGACGTTGCTGCCGAAGCCACGCACCGACACGGCCATGATCTCGACGTCGCTGTACTCGGCGCTGACGCCCGGGAGCGACTTCATGAATTCGCCGACGTTCCCCTCGAGCACGAATTCATTTTCGCCCGGCGCGGCGACCAGCTTGATGTTCGAGGCGAACCGCTGCTCGTTGGTGGCGATGGTCTCGAGATCCGCGGCGCCCTTGACCGTGAACTTGTCGAGCGTCACGACCCCGCCCGTCGTGAGCTGAAAGTCCTGCGTGAGCGTCTGCCCCGCGGTCAGGTCGACCGGCACCTGCTGCGTGTCGAGACCGGTGTAGAACACCTCCAGCACGACGCGGCCCGCGGGCACGTTGAGCAAACGGTAACTGCCGGTCTGGTCGGTGAGCACCGTGAGGTTGCGGCCGGCGACGGTGACGCGCGCGTTGTTGAGGTACTGGCCGGTCACGCTGTTCTGAACGCGGCCCTGAAGGGTACCGGACGATTGGGAAACGGTCGCCGCCGGAGCTGAATCAGCTCCCTGCGAGACCGGTGCGAGCAGCAGAGCGAGGGCGGGAATGCTACGCATGAGTTTCATGGTCGGAAGGGAGTCGCTGGTGAGGTGGAGCGGCGTGCCCCCACGCCGCTTCTTGGGGCGAGGCGGGGTGGATGAGGAAAGGGCGAGACGATCCTGCGGGGAGCTTGAACGAAGCGAGTCTGCAGCGCCGCCGCAGACCCGACAACCTCCGTGCGCGAATTCGCTCACAACGCGCACGAAGAAACATTGGGCAGGGATCCAATCCGGGTCTCGCGCAGAGCCGCAAAGGCGCGGAGAAGAAATCGGGGG
>JBEIHL010000161.1:0-6782 GCA_040381375.1 Opitutaceae bacterium | reverse complement strand
TGCTTGTGGGCACCTTGGTCCTCGCGCTCCAGCACGAGCGTCAGCGGCCAGGGGTGCGCGTCGCAGTTGCCGGCCACGATGTACAGCGGCGGTCCGAGCTGTTCGAACTCGACGAGCGTGTCGGGCGCGCACACGTCGCCGAGATGCCAGATCTCGTCCGCTCCTTTGAGCCGGTGGGGCAGGCCCACGGGGAAACGGTCGTGAGTGTCGGAAATCACCGCGATGCGCATGACCCGGCCAACGTGACCACAACGGCCGCCGTTGGACAGCGGTTTCTGGATCGGGCGGCTGCCTTCTGGGAAGGGCTTCACGCCCCGACCGAAGCCACCGCTGAGTTTCCCTCGGGGCGTGAAGCCCCTCCCACCGCCCGAGCGTTCCGCCGGCGAAAACCTGCTCATACCTATTGCCTCGATTCCCCCCTGCCGATTGCATCGCCCCCGTAAAACCCCCAGTCAGACGGTCTCCCCGTCTCCCCAAGTCTTCTGCGTCTTCCCATGTCTTCCGCGTCTTCCCTCGCCCTCGCCGTCGTCATTGCCGCGCTCGCCTTGCCCGCTCTCAGCGTCGCCGCCGCCGGCCGCGGGGTCGCACCGTACCAGAAGCTTTCCCTCAACGATCAGTTCTTCAGCGAAGGCGCCACGTTCGGTGACCTCAACAAGGACGGCCACCTCGACGCGATCTCCGGTCCGTACTGGTGGGCCGGCCCCGACTTCAAGACGCGCCACCAATACGCGCCCGCCGTGGTGTGGGACCCGCTGCGGTACTCGGACAGCTTCTTCGCCTTCACCCATGATTTCAACGGCGACGGTTGGAACGACATTTTCATCATCGGGTTTCCCGGCGTCGACGGGTCGTGGTATTTGAATCCTGGAGACAAGGACGGCCACTGGCGGCGTTACGTGGTGTTCTTCCCGGTCGACAACGAGTCGCCCACGTTCGGTCGTCTGCTCGGCGACGACAAGGCGCCCGTCCTGATCTGCATGAGCCGCGGTCGGATCGGTTACGCCACCTGGGATCCCAAGAACCCGGGCACGCCGTGGGTTTTCCATCCGATCTCGCCGCACGGCCCGTGGGCGCGTTTCACGCACGGGCTCGGCTGGGGCGATGTCAACGGCGACGGCCGCCACGACATCCTCGAGAAGGACGGCTGGTGGGAACAGCCCGAGTCGCTCAAGGGCGATCCCGAATGGAAGCAGCACAAGTTCGCCTTCTCCGGCGTCGGCCCAACCGCCCGCGGCGGCGCCCAGATGTATGTCTACGACGTGAACAACGACGGCCGCAACGACGTCATCGCCAGCATCAACGCCCACACGTTCGGGCTCTCGTGGTACGAGAACGTCCGCGCGCCCGACGGCGGAATCACCTTCAAGGAACATCCCATCACGTCGCGCAAGGAGGAGGAAAAGCTCGGCGGCATCCAATTCGGGCAGCCGCACGCGATCGACCTCGCGGACTTCGATGGCGATGGCCTGCTCGACATCCTGACCGGCAAACGCTGGTGGGCGCACGGCCCGACGGGTGATGTGCAGCCCAACGCCGCCCCGGTGCTGTACGCGTTCCTCCTGCGCCGGGAAGCCGGCGGCGTCCGCTTCGAGCCGCAACTGATCAACGACAACACCGGCGTCGGCACCCAGGTCGTCGCCGCCGACGTCAACCGCGACGGCCGCCCCGACATCATCGTCGGCAACAAGCGCGGCACCGCCGTTCTCCTCTCCGCTCAACCCGCCGCGAAAAAATGATCCGCCTCGCTGCCCTCACGCTGCTCGCGACTGCGGTCGCCGCCGCCCAGGCGCCCGTATCCAATCCAGCCCCACGCCCGATCTTCGACGGCCGCACCCTGGCCGGCTGGGAGGGCAATCTCCAGAGCTGGCGCGTCGAGGACGGCGCGATCACGGGCACCATCGCCGAGGGCCAGCGGCTGGCGAAGAACGAGTTTCTCTACTGGCAGGGCGAGGTCGCCGATTTCGAACTCACCGCCGAATTCCGCATCAGCGGCCACGCCAGCGCGAACTCCGGCATCCAGTTCCGCGCGCAGAAGCTGCCCGACGGCCATGCCGCCGGCTACCAGGCCGACCTGGATCTCGGCGCCACCTGGCTCGGCCGCATCTACGATGAGCACGGCCGCAAGCTGCTCGTCGAACGCGGCGCCCGCGTCGCCATCGCCCCGGACGGCCGCCGCTGGACGGAGAAGTTCGGCGAACCCGCCGACTACGCCGCGCTCGTGCGGCCCGCGGGCGCGTGGAACACCTACCGCATTCTCGCCCAGGCGTCGCACGTCGAAGTCTGGATCAACGGCACCCGCGTCGCCGTGCTCGACGACCACCAGACGGATGCCGCGGATTTTTCCGGTCTGCTCGCCCTGCAGCTCCACAGCGGCCAGGGCCCGGTCAAGGTGCAGTTCCGCAACCTCCAGCTCACCCAGCTCGGCCGCACCGCGCTGCCGCCCGCCAGAATGGCAACCGGGCCGGCCTCGCCCGCCGCAGGCTCGGCGGAGGTGGGAGCTCAGTCCGCCGAAATCGGCACCGCCCGCCGCAACGGCGATCCGCCGCTGCGCCGCACGCCGGGCGTCGACGACCTCACGCGGCTCCACGCGAGCCCGGTGCTCTGGCACCTGCGCGACAATCCCGCGAAACCGACCGCGATCGATCACCCGGCCGCCCAGAAGCTCGTGGCCGGCATGAAGCTCGTGCACGGCTTCCAGGCCGAACTCGTCGCCGCTGAACCGACGCTCCACCAACCGATCGCCTTCGCGTTCGACGACCGCGGGCGCATCTGGGTCGTCGAGGCGCACAGTTACCCGAACCGCCAGCCCGAGGGCAAAGGCAAGGACCGCATTCTCATCCTCGAGGATAAGGACGGCGACGGCTCCTTCGAGACGAAGAAGATCTTCGTCGAAAATCTGAATCTCGTCAGCGGCCTCGAGGTCGGCTTCGGCGGCGTGTTTGTCGGCGCCGCGCCCCACCTGCTGTTCATTCCCGATCGCAATCGCGACGACGCGCCCGACGGCCCGGCCGAGGTGTTGCTCGACGGCTGGGGCTTTCAGGACACGCACGAGACACTCAACAGCTTCACGTGGGGGCCCGACGGCTGGCTCTACGGCTGCCACGGCGTCTTCACCCATTCGTTCGTCGGCAAGCCCGGCACGCCGGACGCGCAGCGCCAGAAGATCCGCGCCGGCGTCTGGCGTTACCATCCCGTGCGCCAGCTCTTCGAAGTCTTCTCGCACGGCGCCAGCAATCAGTGGGGCCTCGACTTCAACGCCGTCGGCCACCTGTTCATGACCCACTGCCGAAGTTTCCACGGCGGCGGCGGCACGACCTACGTCATTCGCAACGGCCATTTCTGGAACCAGGCCAACAACGACTACGCGCCGTTCGTCTCCAACCGCGGCCCCGACTTCGCACCGGGGCTGAAGAATTTCCTGCCGTCGTCGGCACGCTACGACAGCGGCGAGGGCGGCGCCGGTGCCCCCGGCACCACCGCCGTCTACGGCGGTCACTCGCACGTCGGCACGATGATCTACCTCGGCGACAACTGGCCCGACACGTACCGCGATCATCTCTTCACCCACAACCTGCACGGCCACCAGATCAACCATCAGGTCAACGTGCGCCAGGGCGCGGCCTACGAGACTTTCCACGCCGGCTACGATGTCCTCTTCACGCCCGACGCCACCTACCTGCCGGTCGATCTCCAATACGGGCCCGACGGCGCGGTCTACACCATCGACTGGAGCGACACCCAGCACTGTCACAATCCGCGCGACGAGATCTGGGACCGCAGCAATGGCCGGCTCTATCGCGTGTCGTGGGCGGCCACGTATAAGCCGGTGAAGGTCGACCTCGCGGCTTTGTCCGACGCCGGGCTCGTCGCGCTGCACACGCACAAGAGCGAGTGGTACGTCCGCACCGCCCGCCGCCTCCTGCAGGAACGCGCCGCCACCCGTCCCCTCGCCTCCGGCGCCATCGACACGTTGCGTAACCAAGCCTCCGATACGAAGGCCGATGTCACGACCCAGCTCCGCGCGCTCTGGACGCTGCACGTGACGAACCAGCTCGAGCCCGCCCGCCTGCAGTCCGCGCTCGCCCACTCCTCCGAAACCGTCCGCGCCTGGGCCGTGCAACTCGCCACCGACCCGGCTTCCCTGGGAGCGCGGACGTCCCCGTCCGCTTCCGCCGACCTCCTCCGCCTCGCCCAATCCGACCCCTCGCCCCACGTCCGCCTCGCCGTCGCCTCCGCCATCCCGACGCTCCCGCTCGACGCCCGCTGGCCGATTGCCGCCGCGCTTGGGGTCCGCGCCGAGGACGCCGGCGACCGCTTCCTCCCGAAGATGATTTGGTTCGCGCTCGCACCCGCGGTCACCGCCGACCTGCCGCGTGCCCTCGACCTCGCCGCCCGCACGCCCTTGCCGACGCTGGCCGACTCGATCCGCTGGTTTGCCGCGCGATCACCCGCCGGCCGCGAACAGCTTGCCGCGCGCCTCGCGCAGCCGCCGTCGGCCTCCCGGGCCGGACTCAACGATGCCCCCGCCGCGCACGCCTTGCGCGTGCTGGCATTTGCGCTCGAGAGCGAGGCCGGCCTGCCGATGCCGGCCGCGTGGGCGCAGGTCACCGCGCGTTTCGGCACCGCGACCGATGCCGCCGTGCGCGGCGCGTGGGAGCAACTCTCCGCGCTCTTCGGCGACAAGGCCGTGCTCGCGCCGATCCGCGCGCGCCTCGCCGATCGTTCGACGCCGCTCGCCGAACGCCGCCGGGCCGTCGATTTGCTCCGTCGCGCGGGCGACACCGAGTCGACCACGCTGCTCGTTTCGCTGCTCGACGATGCCGCTCTGCGTCCGTCCGTCATTCCGCTGCTCGCCAACGCCGCCGATTCCGCCGCGGTCGCGACGGGACTGATCGCGAAGTTCAACGCGTTCACCACCGCCGAGCGCACCGCCGCCCTCGCGGCGCTCACGAGCAAACCCGCGCTGGCGCTGCCGCTGTTGCGCGCGGTGGCCGAGGGGAGCTTCGAGCGGCGGAATCTCACGGCGCTGCACGCCCGCCAACTGCGCAACCTGCGCAACCCGGACGTCGCGCAGGCGCTCGATCGCGTTTGGGGCCGCACCGGCGAGACGTCGGCCGACGCCAAGGCCACGATCGCGCGGCTGCGGGACACGTTCCGTAATGCGCCGCTCTGGTCGTACCGCGCGGCGGCCGGCCGCGAGGTTTACGACCGGCTCTGTACGGCGTGTCATGCCTGGGACGCCAACACGCCGGGCAAGCTCGGACCCAACCTGAGCGGCACCTGGCGCAACGGGCTCGATTACTTCCTCGAGAACATCGTCGATCCCAACGCCGTCGTCGGCACCGAGTTTCAGCTCAACCTCATCACGCTGCGCAACGGCACGGTGATTTCGGGCATGGTCGAAAAGGAGTCGGACACCGCCCTCGTCGTGCGCACCGCCACCGAGTCGATCAACGTCCCGAAGTCCGACGTGAAGTCGCGCGAGGTGACCACCCAGTCGCTCATGCCCGCCGGCCTGCTCGAGGCGCTGCCCGAGCGGGAGACGATCGAGTTGCTGCTCTTCCTGACGACGGAGCAGAAGTGAGTGACCCCTCCCTGAGTCGTAGTGCGACGGTGGGAGGGGCTTTACGCCCCGACTCCCTGCAGTCCGAAGCCCGTCGGAGCCTAAAGCCCCTTCCACGGCTGGCTGCGGGGGCTGTATTCCTTGCGACCGCTGCAGCCGCGTTCGCCCAGCGCGGCGACGCACCCGATGCGCGCCTGCGGTCCCCGGCGGAGCAGCGCGCGCTGTTCCACGTGCCGCCGGGCTTCGAGGTCCAGCTCGTGGCGAGCGAACCCGAGATACAGAAGCCGCTGAACGTCGCGTTTGACGCCAGCGGTCGCGTCTGGGTCACGGGGTCGTCGCTCTACCCCTGGCCGGCACGGCGCGACGCACTCGGCGAGCCAATCGCAGGCTTCCAGAAAAACTGGGACGACAATCACCTCGCCTTCCGCGCCACCTCGACGCCCCCCGAGCCCGCAGAGCACGGCACCGACTCGGTGCGGATTCTGTCCGACTTCGGTCCGGACGGCCGCGCCCGCAAAGTCACGGTCTTCGCCGACGGGTTGAACATCCCGGTCGGCGTGCTGCCACTGCCCCGCGTCGCGAGCGCGCGAGGCGACTCCGCCCTGGTGTTCTCCATCCCCGCGATCTGGAAGCTCACCGACCTCGACGGCGACGGCCGCGCCGACCGGCGCGAGAAGCTCTACGAAGGCTTCGGCTTCAAGGACACGCACGGCATGTCCTCGAGCTACTGGCTCTGGCTCGACGGCTGGGTGTACGGCACGCATGGATTCGCGAACGTCAGCGAGGTCACAGATCGCCCTGGCAACGTCACGAAACTCACCAGCGGCAACACGTATCGTTTCCGCCCCGACGGCTCGCGCTTCGAACTCTTCGCGCGCGGTCAGACCAATCCGTTCGGCCTCGCGTTCGACGCCCGCGGCGACGTGTACACCGCGGACTCCCATTCAAAACCCGTGTACCTGCTCGTGCCCGGCGGCTACTATGAGGGCATCAGCCGCGAACACGACGGGCTCGGCTTCGCGCCGGCGATCACCACCGAGGATCACGGTTCGAGCGCGATCGCCGGCATCGCGCATTATTCGGCGGCGCAGTTTCCGCGGGAGTTCCGCGACACGCTCTACAACGGCAATCCGGTGACGCGCCGCGTGAACCGCGCCCGACTCGACTGGCGCGGTTCGTCGCCGACCGCGGTGCGGCAGGCGGATTTTCTCACCAGCGA
>JBEIHL010000160.1:0-6788 GCA_040381375.1 Opitutaceae bacterium | reverse complement strand
GAGCGATGAAGCGATGTACGGGCGGGCAGGGGATGACTTCCGTTGTCTCCATGCCACGACGCGACGGTTCAGAAGCGGAAGGAATTGGTCACCGAGATCAGCCGCGGCTCGGTGTAGCGCGGGTAGCGGGCGATGCGACCCTGGTTGGTGACGTTGTTGAAAGCGTTGTCGACGTTGAGCTGGCCGGTCCAGCGCACGCGCCCGAACTTCGCGGAGTATTTGAGGAACGGGCTCACCACGAACTCGTCGGCGTTGCGCCGCTCCGGCACCACGAGCACGCCGGTGATGGACAGGCCGCCCGGGTCGCGCACGCCTCCGCGCACCCAGCGAACGGAGCCGCCGATCCCGAGGCCGCGCAGCGGCCCCTCGCGCAACTCGTAACGCGTGACGAAACTGGCGCGGGACTGCCGCGGCTGTTTGTCGTCGCTGCTCTGGGCCTCGAGGAAATCCTGGCTTGCGGCCAGGGCCGACTCGATGTCGCCGGCGGAGAAGCCCCGGGTCCGCAGGTGCGCCTCCGCGGCGGCCACCTTGCGGCGCAACTGCGGCACCGACGAAGCCCGCCGGTGCTGCGACGTGGAGATCCCGAGCCGCGACGTCCACTGCCGGCTCAGATTGGCCGTGAGCTCGAGTTCCCAGCCCTGCGTCTCGCGATCGTTGGAATCGGACAGGCCGATGATCCGCTGGGGTGAGGATGTGGTCAGGCCGGTGTCGAGGGCGGCGTTGACCTCGTCGCGCACGGTGGCGCTGATGCCGGTGGCATTGTTTTCGGAGGTATTCTCGAAGTGGATAAGGGAGGCGTTCACGCGCCCGCCGAGGAGTTGAAACCGCAGCCCGAGATCGACGCCGGAACCGGACGTGGGGCGGCGCGGGTTGCCGTCGAGATCGGTGCCGACATTGTCGGTGAAGAGCGCGGTCTCCTGGTACGACGCCGTGAGCGAGACCCACGGGGTCGCGTGCCAGACGGCGCCGTAGCTGGTGTTCGTGCGCCAGTGGTCCGCGCTCGGCTCGGTGGGGATGTCGTCGGCCTCGGCGTCGAGCGGGCTGCCGGCGGCGTCGACGAAGCGCCATTCCTGATGATCGCCGAAGGAGCGCGTGGCGAGGTTGCGGGCCTGCTGCCAGTGGTCACGGCTCACGCCCACGCTGGTGCGCAGCCGCTCCCGGAAGAATGAGCCGAGGTGCTGGAAGACGCCGCTGCTGAGCGACTGGTCGAAGTATTGCAGGCCGTTCGCGCCGTTGACGAAGTAGTCGAGCACCCCCGGCTGGCGCGGGAGGCGGAGGGCGTCGCCGTTGCCGTCCCGGAAGTAGTGCCAGGGCGTGACGACGTTGTTGGTGAAGCGCGCGCCGATGCCGGTGAAGCCGCGGCGGTCGATCTCCTCCTTGGTCAGGCCGAAGAGGTAGGCCCTGATGCGGTAGATTTCCTCGCGGTGGTTGGCGCTGAGGATCACACGGTGCGACGTCGGGCCGACGTTGAACGAGCGCACGCCGATGAGCCGGACCGACTCGATGGCGTGGTCCTCGAAGCGACGCTGGATGGTGGCCGGGATGAAGAGCTGTTCGAAGTTCGGGTTGGGAATCGTGCGCGTGGGGTCGTTCGGGAACGCGGGATCGGGCAGCCGCGGGTTGACGTCGATGAAGACGGAGCGGGCGTTGGAGCCGGCGACATTCCCGTTGCGGGTGAGGCTCTGGTCGGAGAGTTCGTTCTGCCGGTTGTAGGCCAGCCACACGCTGGTCTGGCGCGAGAACGTGTGCTGCAGCGAGAGGTTGGTGGCGTCGTACTTGTAGCGCACCCGTGCATCGGGTCCGGCCCAGTCCTGATGCAGCGGGAACTGTGCGCTGCGCAGCGGCAGCCACGGAATACGGTCGGGGTTCTGCGGGTCGGTCGCACTCGTGGCGTTGGCGCCCTGGACGATGGTCGAGACCCGGTAAACGGGAAACGCATCGGTCGTGCCCAGGGTCTGCAGGTTCACGAGGCGGCCGCCGAGCAGGGTGAAGGCGTGGTTGTCGGCCGTGGCCGTGCGCGGGGCGGCGAGGCGCGCCATGCCGACCCCGTTGTTCTGGATGCCGGCGAGGTTGGGGTTCGCGTCCCGGGCGTTGGTGCCGGTGCCCCGGACATAGGCCGCCGTGATGTCCTGGAGCGCGGTGTGGCTGATGGAACTCAGCAGCCGGCCGTCCTCGTGAGTGAGGTCGATGACGGTGTTGGGGCTCTTGAACGGCTGGTAGCGCACCGCGCCCGCCACGGCCTGCAGGTTGCGCGCGGTGTTTTCGTGCCAGCCCTCGAGGTCGGAGTCGACGGCATTGATCCGCAGGGCAAGGGTATCCGGGAGCAAGATACGGCCGAGATCGGCGGTGAGGCGGAGCGAGTTGCGGTCGTCGGCGCGGACCTGGAACTCGGTGTCGTTGCGGAAGCGGCCGCGCTTGGAGGTGAGGTTGATCACGCCGGTGGCGTCGGTGTCGCCGTAGGCGATCCCGCCGGGCCCGCGCGAGATCTCGATGCGCTCGGTGTTGAAGGTGTCCTGCGGCGTGTAGGTGGGGAAGCCGTCCTTGAGCTGGCGCACGGAGGGCAGGCCGCGGAAGTTGATCTGGTTGCCGGAGCGCGAACCCACCGGCGCGCCGACCTGCATGTTGTCGTTGTAGACGTTGTCCGCGCCGACCGCGAACTCCACGGCCTGGAAGAAGTCGGTGATGCCGAGATCGGCCAGGAACTCCGAATTCATGACCGAGATCGAGTTGGGCAGGTTGGCGAGCGACTCGTTCGTGCGGGTGCCGCTCATGGCGGTCGCCGACTCGTAGCCGACGTCGCCCCCGGCGGTGACTTCGAAGGGGGTGAGCGCGATGGGCGCATCCTGGGCGGCGGCTGGAGCAGTTCCCGGGCGGACGGGGACGGGCGGAGCCGACGGGGCTGACGGCGCGGCGGCGAGGGTGGCTGAGAGGAGGAGCGCGTTTGCCGCCGGCAGCCAGAGTGACCGGGGCAAGGTGAGGGAACCCGGGGGTTTCATGGAGGTTAGTGCAATCTGGATCGCTCAGCGGCTGGAATCCAAGGGGAAAAATTGCGTCCGAGCTTCGATCGCGGCGCGCAGGAACCGGAAGCACGCATCGGGGCGGTGGGCCTGGTGGTGCGAAAATGAGACCAGCAGTGCGATGTTTTCACCGCCCGTAGTATCGAGCTCTCTTGCGCCTGCTCTCCGCTCCCGTCCCATGACAATTCCAACTACGCGCGGCCTGGTGGCTGCGCCCTTCACCCCCTTCAACCCGGATAGCTCGCTCCACCTCGAGGCGATCGCGCCCTACGCGCGGCATCTGCGTGAGGTCGGCGTCGTGGGTGCCTTCATCTGCGGCACCACGGGCGAGGGCGCCTCGCTCACGACCGCGGAGCGGCGGCTGGTGGCGGAGCGCTGGGTCGCCGTCGCGCCCGCCGGGCTCCGCGTGCTGGTGCATGTCGGCCACACGAGCCTCGAGGAGAGCCGCGCGCTTGCCGCCCACGCCCAGGCAATCGGCGCGGACAGCATCGCCGCGCTCGCACCGTTCTTCTTCCGGCCGGACGGTGTCGCCGGCCTCGTCGATTGGTGCGCGGCCATCGCCGCGGCCGCTCCCCGGCTGCCGTTCTATTACTACCACATGCCTTCGATGACGGGGTTCAATGTGCCGGTGGCGGACTTCCTCGCGGCCGCCGCGCCGCGGATCCCGAACCTCGCGGGCGTGAAGTTTACCTTCGAGGACCTGGCGGATTTCGAACGCTGCCTGCGATTCGGCGGCGGGCGGTACGATATCCTCTTCGGTCGCGACGAACTCCTGCACTCCGCGCTCAAGCTGGGCGCCCACGGCGCGGTGGGCAGTACCTACAATTTCGCGGCGCCGCTGTATGGCCGTCTGATGGTGGCGCATGAAGCGGGGGACGAGGCGAGCGCCGCCGTGCTGCAGCGTACGGCCGTGGACATGATCCAGGCTTGTGTGAGCGCGGGCGGACATCCGATCGCAAATTTCAAGAGCCTCATGCGGCGGCTGGAAGTGGATTGCGGCGCCTGCCGGCCGCCGCTGACCAATCCGACGGAGGCGCAGGCGGCCGCACTTTGGAGCCGGCTCGGGCCGTTGGGCTGCCTGACCGGCGCGGGCGTGGCGCGCGCTTGAGGTTGGACGCTCCGGATCGCTGTGCGCGATCGTTCAGCGTCCTTGCGCAAGGCGGCCTCTCCGGTTCTTTAAGAGAACCGCATCATCGGGCTTCCGCCGGCGTGGCGGGTTGGCATAGGGGAGGGAGGCTGGACGTTTTTTCACCCGGTCTCCCCGTCTGCATCCCTGCCATCAGCCCGACCTGATCTTTTCGACTACGATGAACAACCCACCCCTTCTCGTCGCGCTCATTGCCGTCGCCGGTCTTCTCCCGATCGCGACGTTGCTGGCCCAGGTTCCGGCACGGCCACCCGCTCCCGCGGCGGATTCCCCGCCGGTTGAACTCACCGCCTTCGAGGTCACCAGCAACCGCGATGTCGGGTACCAGTCCACCCACGCGGCCGAGGTGACCCGCATGAACACGGCGATCGCCGACATCCCGATGAACGTGACGGTGCTGAACCAGGAATTCCTTGAGGACACGCTCGCCCGCACGACCGAGGACGTGCTCGAGTACGTGCCCGGCTTTGTGCCGACCTCGAACAACGACGCCTGGACGGTGCGCGGTTTCGCGAACGCGAACACGAAATTCCTGAACGGGTTTCTCCAGCAGGAGAGCATCGGCACCGTGTCGATCGCCAACGTGGAACGCGTCGAGGTATTGAAAGGCCCGGCCGCGGTGCTCTTCGGCCAGGGCGGCTACGCGGCCACGGTGAACCGCGTGACGAAGCGGCCGCGCGAGAAAGCCGCGACGTCGATTCGCGCCGGCTACGGTCCGCTCGAATCGTGGCGGGTCGAACTCGACTCCACCGGCCCGATCGGCGGCAAGGCGTCGCCTTTCCGCTACCGGCTCACGGGCGTGTATGATGACGGCGAATACTATCGCCGCATCTCGCACGGGGAAAAGGCGTACTCGGCCGCCCTCTCGTGGCAGCTCGCCCGCGACAGCCGCCTGACCCTCGAGTACCTGTATGTGAAGGAGGAGGACGGCGGGGCGGTGTGGCGCCAGCCGATGTTCCGAGGGGAGCCGCGTGGCTTCGGCCTGGCCGACGGCACCTTCCTCAGCTACGGCGACAACCGACAGGGCTATTCCGCGCCGGGAGATTTTCGCCGGTGGGAGCGCGGGTTCGCGATGGCCGACTTCCAGCATGCGTTCTCGCGGAATCTGCAGCTGCGCGTGCAATTCGCCCGCGACACCAAGGACCAGCTCTACGACGAAACCCAGCCCGAGCAGGGCTCGCTCACGTTTCTCAAGGACGCCGTGCTCATGCCCAAGCGCTGGCGCGTGCGCATCCAGGACGTCGAGAACTACCGTTCGCGCAACGAACTCGTGGCGAACTTCACCACCGGGCCGGCGCGGCACCGCGGGTTGCTCGGCTTCAGCTGGGACCAGTCCGACGGCCTGGTCTGGAACCGCGACGGCATCTACAATCGCGGCGGACTCGCCCCCACGGCGGCCGCCCTGAACCTGCGGTGGCCGAGCGCCACGGTGGGCAGCCGCTTCAACCTGTATCCGAACCTGACGTACGCGGACTTCCTCGTCGACATCCGCCGCGCCGGTTTCAATCCCAACATGATTCCGCCGGTGAACGTGATGGATCCTTCGCGTTCGCCCCCGGTTCCGGGCAAGGCCGACCGGCCGCCGCTGCCGGCGGGCGCGCGCAACCTCGACCTCACCCGCAACACGGACTACTACGTCGCCGACGTCGTCTCGTTCTTCGAGGAGCGGCTCTTCGTCACCGGCGGCGTGCGCCGCACCGAGACTGACGATCGCCGCTTCAACACGACCACGAACGTCACGACCTTCGACAATCGGGCTTCTTCCACCACTTACAGCACCGGCATCGTCTACCACCTGAATCGCGAGAAGACGGCGACGCTCTACGCCAACGCGAACAGTTCGTTTGTTCCCACCTTCGAGCGGCAGCCGGACGGGTCGGCCCTCGAGCCGGAGGAGGGAAACCAGAAGGAGTTCGGCCTGCGGTTCAGCCTCGCTGCGGATCGCATTCAGGGCCTGATTTCAGTCTATGAGATCGAGCAGCAGAACGTGACCCAGGATGATCCAAACCGGACCGACGGCGACTGGTTCATCCAGATCGACGGCATTCGCTCCCGTGGCTTCGAGTTCAACCTCAATGCCCGCTTCACGGCCGGGTGGTCCACGATGGGTGGATACGCCTACAACGACTCGCGCGATACGCGCACGGGGAGGCGATCGATGTATGCTCCCTACCACATGTTCACCGCGTTCAATAAATACGCGTTCCGCACCGGGCCGCTCAAGGGCCTCGACCTTGCTCTCGGCTCGATCTTCCTCGGCGAGCGCCCGATCGACCCGGCGGTGTTGACGTCGCTGGGCGGCATCGCCAACACGCCCTCGTGGACCATGCCCGCCAAGTGGCGCTTCGATGCGGTGCTGCGTTACGCGCTCCCGTTCCGGGGTCGCGTGCAGTACGTTTTCGGTGCCAAGGTTCAAAATCTCATGGACAACCAGGAAATCTACAAGCTGGCCGACAGTAACTCGGTCCAGCGTCAGCCCGGCCGCACCGTCCAGACGAGCCTCACGGTGCGGTTCTGAGCGTGGGTCGGATCGGCGCAACTTCCCCTCCTGCGTGTACTCGCCCTTACGAGTCGGAACAAAATTTCCCCCTGGGAGCGCGGACGTCCTCGTCCGCATGGCCGGT
>JBEIHL010000159.1:0-6789 GCA_040381375.1 Opitutaceae bacterium | reverse complement strand
GGCTTAGTGATTGGAGTTCTGAGTTTTGCTCTTCCTATATGCCCTCTTCCGCTTTTTCCATCGCGGCGTAGGTGGGCGTCCGAGCTCCCAAGGGGGAAAGAGTACGGCTTACCGGGGATTGACGCCCCAATCCGCCCTGAAATTCTCTTCCTCCTGGCAGGAGCCCCCGACGCCCTGCCGCCATGCGCATCCTAGTCATCGAAGACGAACGGCAACTCGCCGGTCACATCAACCGGGCCCTGACCCGGCACGGCCACTGTCTCGCCGAGGTACATGACGGCGTAGCCGGCCTTCGGTCCGCGCTCGACGATCCGCCTGATCTGGTCGTGCTCGACCTCAATCTTCCCGGCCTCGACGGGCTCTCGGTTCTGGCGCAGCTGCGCGCAGCGAAGAGTCCGTCGCGGGTCTTGATTCTCACCGCCCGCGGAGAAGTCGAGCACCGGGTGAAGGGCC
This sequence comes from Opitutaceae bacterium, assembly GCA_040381375.1. Classification (GTDB taxonomy): domain Bacteria; phylum Verrucomicrobiota; class Verrucomicrobiia; order Opitutales; family Opitutaceae; genus ER46. Next base: position 6,336 of record JBEIHL010000159.1, on the reverse strand, counting down.
TGCATGCCGGCGCCGATGACTACCTGACGAAGCCCTTCTCGATGGACGAACTGGCGGCCCGGATTGAGGCGCTCGGCCGGCGGGGCGGCGAGGGCGGCGCTTCGGACATGCTGAAGCTGGCCGATCTGCAGATGGACGTCCGGCACCGTCGCGTCACGCGGGGCGGTCGGGCGGTGGCCCTTTCGCCCCGCGAGTTCGACGTCCTGCAGGTGCTGATGCAGGAGCCGGGGCGGCCATTTTCGCGGACCGAGTTGTGCGAGCGCGTCTGGCAGCGGGACCACGAGTACGACACGCGGACGGTCGAGATTTTCATCACCCGGCTGCGCAAAAAAATCGACTTGGCGTCCGCCGCGCCGCTGATCCACACGCTTCGCGGCGTCGGGTATGTTGTCCGAGCTGAGCCATGACTACACTGCACCCCGTCGATGTTCTGAAGGTGGAGCAGCCTGTCCCCAGGCTGCTGTCTGGGGCGGGGTACAAACCCCAAGGGTCGACGCACGCCCTGCAGCAGCGTGCGGACACGCTGCTCCACCTCGGACGTTGGGCGTTGCTGGCGCTGCTGCTGCCATGGGCGCACGCGGCCACGATCGAGGGCCGCGTGACGCTGCCGAAAGCGCGCACCGCACCGGTCGTCAACCAGCGCTACGAGATCGTGGCCAAGGCGGGCGTGCTGTCGACGAATCCGCCGGTCGCGGTCGTGTACCTGGCGGGAGCGTTTCCGAAGCCGGCGACGCCGCCACAGGCGGAGATGCGGCAGAAGGACCTCACGTTTCTGCCCTCGCTGCTGCCGGTGCAGATCGGAACGAAGGTCGAGTTTCCCAACCTCGACGATACGTATCACAACATCTTCTCGTTTTCCCCGCCCAAGCGCTTCGATCTGGGCCGCTACCGCTCCGACGAGCGGCCCATTCCGTCGGTGATGTTCGACCAGCCCGGCCTCGTGACCCTGCGTTGCGACATCCATGAACACATGCGCGCGCTGGTGCTCGTGCTGGAGACGCCGCACTTCATCCTGACCGAGGCCGATGGCGGGTTCCGGCTCACCGGGCTGCCTGAGGGACGCTACACGCTGAAGGCCTGGATCGACAGCCGGACCACGCGGGAGCAAATCGTGGAACTGAAGGCGGGAGCGGCGCTGCGGGTGGACTTTCCGTGAACGCAGCGGCTGAGTCCCACGGGCCGCGCGTCGCCGGCTTTCGCACGAAGCTGCTCGTCGCGATCATGCTGCTTGTGACGCTGCTCACGCTCGTGGCCCTTTATCTCGCCCAGCGCAGTCTGGCGGAAAGTTTCGAGGAGGATCTGCAGCGCGAGTTCCAAGGCGAGCTGGCGGCGATCGACCGGACGCAGGAGTTGCGGCGCGTGGCGCTGGTGGAGCGCTGTCGCGGGCTGGTGCGCCGGCCCCGGATTCGGGCCGCCTTCGAGGACGACGCGCTGGACCTGCTGTATCCGAATGCCGCGGACGAGTTGCGCGACCTCGTGGGGCGGTTGGACGAACCGAGGCCAGTCGGTTCGACCCGCGCGCTCAACGCGCAATTCTACCGGTTTCTCGACCGGAAGGGTAACGTCATCCACCCGCCGCCTGCGTCCGAGCGCGCCGTGGGCGCCTTGCGTTCCGATGACGAGGCGCGCCTCGCCCTGCCGGGACTGAGCGACGTGCCGCAGATCGGTTACCTGGCGCTTGGCGGCCCGGGCGATGTCCCCGCGGTGTCGGAGATCATTGCCATGCCGATCATTTCCCTTGAAACCGGTGAACTGCTCGCCGCGCTGGTGCTCGGGTTTGAACCGCCAGAGATGGTCGGTCGCGATGCGCCCGCGGGGATGAAGAGGGGGATCTGGCAGGACGGCCGGCTGTACGGGGCGGATGTCCCGCCTGCCGTGGCGCCCCGGCTGGCCGGAGAGGTGGACCGGGCCGCCGCGGCGCCCGTGCGCGTTGCGCTCTCGGGCGTGCCGCACCTGCTCTTCGCCAAGCGAGTGAATCCGGAATCCGGATACCCGCCGGCCTTCGAAGTGTGCGTGTACCCGCTGCTGGACCTGGCGGCGCGGCAGCGGAGGCTGCGCTGGCAGGTGCTAAGCGCGGGCACGCTCCTGCTGCTGCTGGGCCTGGCGGGCAGCCACGTGGTGTCCGCGCGACTGTCGGCGCCGGTCGAGAGACTCGCGCAGGACTCCGAGGTGGACCGGATGCGGCGGGCGCAGGCGGAGGCGGCGCTGGAGATGACCAGCGCGGAGCTTCAGCGTTCGGCGCGCTTTTCGGCGGACGCCTCGCACCAGTTGAAAACGCCCGTGACCGTCCTGCGGGCAGGGCTCGAGGAACTGTTGGCGCAGGACAACCTGACCCCGGAGGAATGCGCCGAGGTGTCGGCCCTGATCCACCAGACCTACCGGCTCTCCAGCCTGATCGAGGATCTGTTGCTGCTCTCGCGCCTGGATGCGGGCCGGCTGAAGCTCGAGTTTGCGCCGGTCGACCTCGGCGCCCTGATCGAGGCGTCGCTGGACGACCTCGGTGCGATGCCAAACGATCTCGGGCTCACGGTGGAGAGCGACTTTCCGCCGGACCTGCTGATCGCGGGCGAGAAACGGTACACCGCGATGATCCTGCAGAACCTGCTGGAGAATGCGCGAAAGTATAATCGCCGGAGCGGGCGAGTCCGGGTCGTGGCTCGGATCGGTGGCGGCTGGGTGCGGCTCGCGGTCGCCAACACCGGCCGGACCATTCCCGCGTCGGCGCAGTTGCACATTTTTGAACGGTTCCATCGCGGCGCGATCGGAGAAGACGTCCCCGGCTATGGCCTGGGCCTGAATCTGGCGCGCGAACTTGCCCGGCTGCACCAGGGTGAACTACTTCTAAGGGGTTCCGATGCCGACTGGACTGAATTCGAAGTGAGCTTCCGGCTCGCCGCCCCGATGGACCGTGCCGCACCCCCCGCATGAAGATCCTTCGTCAGGGCGTGGCGCTGCTGTTGTCGGTCGCGATGGCGCGGGCCGACGATTCGTTCTTTGACCGTCTCGAGCAGGCGCTCACGTTCAGTGCCGCGGAGACGCAGGTACGCGCACGCATCAGCGGTACGCTGGAACTGGAGGGATATGACTTCCAGACGCCGCCACCCGGGGTGATCGACGCTCCCGGCCGGCGGCTGTTCAATCCGCGGTTGAGCGTGTTTGTCGACGCGCAGTTCGGCGCGACGCTCTACGGCTTTGTGCAGGTGCGGGCCGACCGCGGTTTCGATCCCCGGGCGGCCGATGGCGAGGTGCGGCTCGACGAGTACGCCCTGCGTTACACGCCCTGGCGGCGCGGGATCCTGAACGTCCAGGTCGGCCGGTTTGCCACGGTGGTGGGCAACTGGACGAACCGGCACGGCGGTTGGGTCAACCCCTTCATCACGGCGCCGCTGCCCTACGAGTATCTCACGGGCATCTGGGACACCGAGGCGATCCGTTCGCCCAACACCCTGTTCCAGTGGTCGCGTGTCCGGCCTGGCCAGCGCGATGCGGTGACCGCGATTGAAAAGACGCTGCGGATTCCGATCGTGTGGGGTCCGGCCTATGTGCCGGGACTGGCGGTGTCGGGCGATGTCGGGCGTTTCCGTTACGCCGTCGAGGCCAAGCTCGGTTCGCTTTCCTCGCGGCCGGAAGCCTGGGATCACGGTCGCGAACAGCGACACCACCCGGCCTTCGGCGCGCGGTTGGGCTACCGGCCAAGTCAGATGTGGGACATCGGCCTCTCCGCGAACACGGGCAGCTATCTGCGCGAATTCGCCGGCGCCACCGTGGCGGCACGAACCGGCCGGGGCGACTATCGGCAGACGGTGTTCGCCCACGACCTCGCGTTCGCGTGGCGCCACTGGCAAATCTGGGGCGAGATCTATGCGTCGCGGTTTGAGATCCCGAACGTGGGCGACGCCGATACCGGGGCGTATTACGTCGAGGCCAAGTACAAGCTCACGCCGCGGCTGTCCGGTGCGCTGCGCTGGAACCAACAGATCTTCGGCCGGATCAACGACCGCCGCGGCGTGCCGACGAAATGGGGCCACGATGTCTGGCGCGTCGATTTTGCCCCGGGATTCCGCTTCACGCCGCACACGCAGTTGAAGTTTCAATACAGCCTCCAGCGCGGCGACAGCGGCACGCGCGATCATACGCGGTTGCTGGCGCTGCAGTTGGTGCAGCGGTTTTGAGCGAGCGTCTTGCCCCTGGGAGCGCGGCCGCCCCCGGCCGCTTCCGAACGATGCGGACGAGGGCGTCCGCGCTCCCAGGAAAAACTCCCTCCGCTCATGGCGCGCAACTATGAGTTGGATTGAGCGTCAGGGTTCGCCCAATCTGCGTCATGCGTTTCGTCCTCGTCCTCCTAGGCCTCCTTTCCGTGGTGTCGCTGCGCGCGCAATCGACCGTGCCCACCCTCGTGCAGCCGCTGCCGGCGCAGACGCTGGCCGTGGGCGGAACAGGAGCGACGACCGACCTGCGGCAGCACCTGGCCGTGCCCGGCGTGGTGGGGCGCGAGTTTGCGCAGTTCGAGACGGTGGTGGGTCGCTTCAACGTGGAGCTGCGTGATGACGTCGCGCCACGGCATGTCGCCAACTTTCTCGCGTACGTCCAGGCCAACACCTACGCGAACAGCTTCCTCCATCGCGCCGCCAGTTTCGAAGGTGGTGCCGTGTCGATCGTGCAGGGCGGTGGCTACGGTTTTCGGATTCCGTTCGAGATTTTCACCATCCAGAAGCGGGCTCCGGTGGCGCTGGAATACAACCTCGCCAATGCCCGCGGTACGCTCGCAGCGGCGCGGACCGCCGACATCAACAGCGCGACCAGCGAGTGGTTCTTCAACGTCCGGGACAACTCGACGATCCTCAACCGGAGCAACGGCGGCGGCTACACGGTGTTCGGCCGCGTGCTCGGCACGGGCCTGACGGTCGTCGACGCGATGGCGGCGCTGTCCCGCGTCAATGCGGGCTCGCCCTTCAACGAACTCCCGGTGCGCAACTTCACCGGCGGCAACGTCGGCGAGGCGAACCTGGTCACGGTCACGGCCGTGCGGCAGATTTCCCTCTACCCGGTCGGCGACAGCCCGGCGATTGTGCAGTATGCGGCGGAAAGTTCCGCTCCCAATGTGGCGACGGCGGGCACGAACGGATCGAATTTGGTCATCACGCCGGTGGGACCGGGCACCACCAACGTCACGGTGCGCGCGACCGATACGAACGGCAACAGCGCCCAGACCACGGTGGCCGTTACCGTGACCGGGGTCGCCGTCCCGGCGCGGCTGACCAATCTTTCGGTGCGGACGGCCATGGGGTCCGCTCAGACGTTGATCATGGGCTTCACCATGAACGGCGGCGCGAAGTCCGTGTTGCTGCGGGCCGTTGGTCCCGGGCTGGCGCAATTTAACGTCGCAGGGACGATGGCGGATCCGCGGCTGGCCCTCTTCCGGGATGCGACGCAGCTCGAGGCCAACGACAACTGGGGCGGCAGTCCCGCCCTGGGCACGGCGTTCACGGGCGTGGGCGCGTTCGGTCTGCCCCCGACCAGCCTCGATGCGGCGCTCCTGCGGGCCGTCGATGGCGGACACACGGCTCAGGTCACGGGCACGGGGGCCGGCGTCGTGCTCGTCGAGGCCTACGACGCGGGGGCGGGCAACTCGCCCCGACTCGTCAATGTTTCCGCCCGTAATCGTGTCGGGACCGGTGACAACATCCTGATCGCCGGTTTCAACATTGCGGGCCCGGGATCGATGTCGCTGCTGATCCGCGCGGTCGGGCCGCGCCTGGGACTGGCGCCGTTCAACGTGGACGGCGTGCTGGCCGACCCAGTGCTCGAGATCTACAACAGCCAGGGCCAGAAGGTGACGGAGAATGATAATTGGACGGCGTCACTCGCCGCGACGTTCCAAGCCGTCGGCGCCTTCCCGCTCAGTGCCGGAAGCCGCGATGCCGCGCTGCTGACCACGCTTCCACCCGGCAGCTATACCGCCCAGGTGAGCGGCGTGGCCGGCAGCACGGGCGAGGCGCTGGTGGAGATTTACGAGGTGAGGTAGGGGCCGGCGCCGGCGCGGGGCGCCGGCAAGGGACAAGGGAGAAGTGCCAAGTACCAAGAGACGGGAGACAGGCGCAATGGACCAAGGGACAAGTATCAAGAGACACGATACAGGCTCCAAGGGATGGAAACCGGGAACCAGCAGCGGTCGGGGTGGCCCTCCTGTCACTTGTTCACTTGCCCCTTGAAACTTGCCGCGGCGCGTCGCGCCGCGGCTCCGCCTCATCCTCCCATTTTGAAACTCGAGCTGACCTGAAACACCGCCTGCACGATCGCAAAGGCGATGAAGCCGACGAAGATGAAGACGCCCAT
>JBEIHL010000158.1:0-6798 GCA_040381375.1 Opitutaceae bacterium | reverse complement strand
GGTGAACGAACTCGGCGTGAAGACGGCGCTGATGGAAGGACGCATCACCGCGACGATCTCCGCTTTCGATCTGCGGCTGAAACAGATCCTCGGACTCGATCCCGATCCGGTCCGCGCCGCCCTCGGCTACCGGGTGCAGCAAGCCCAGCAGATCACGAAGGGCATTGAAGCCGACATCGTGCTGAACCTGGTGCCCGGTTGGGACCTGATGCTGGCGGGTTCGACCCTGGACATTTCGCTGCCGACCCGGCTGCTGCCCCGCAACGCGCCGGAGAAAACGGCCTCGGCGTGGACGCGTTACAAGCTGCAGCGCAGCTCGCTCAAGGGCCTCGTGTTCGGCGGTGGCTGGAACTGGCGCGGCAAGTCCCCCGGCGAGGTTGCCAATCAGGTCATCTTTCCCTCCTACGCGACGATCGACGCCTTCGCCCAGTATCACTGGGGCAAATACCGCTTCAGCCTCAACGTCTCGAATGCCGGCGACAAGTGGTACATGGCCCGCGGCGTCAATCGCAACCTGCTCTTCGCCGGTCCGGAACGCCTGATCAAGTTTCGGGTTTCCCGCTCGTTCTGATCACCGTTCGTCTCCCCGCCTGCGGCATGAATCGCGCTCCCGTGCCGTTGGCCAAGGTGGAGCAGCCTGTCCCCAGGCTGCTCGATCGAATCATTCGGGCGCGGCATTATGGCGCGCGCGTTCAACAGCGGCCTGGGGACAGGCCGCTCCACCTCGAAGCCTGGCGCGGGTTGATCGCGCTCGCGCTGGCGTTTTCCAGCGTGGCGTCCGGCGCGGCTCCGGTGGCGATGGAGCACGTCGTGCTGCATCGTGACGACACGCAGTATTACCTGGGCCCGTCGCTTTGTCTGCTGCCCGGGGGAGAAATCCTGCTGGGACTGCGCGAGGCGCACGCGCGGCCGGGGGCCGACAGTCACGTGGACGCCACGTCGAGGGGCGTGTTCTTGCGCTCCCGGGATGGCGGCCGGACGTTTGGCGGTAAGCGCGTGATCGACGATCGCACCCACCGCTCCTCCGCCACGCAGGACACGACGATCACCGCACTGAAGGATGGCAGTCTGCTCGCCACGTTCTATACCTGGGGCATCGCGCCGGCCCCGGGCGAGGTTGACCTGGCCAAGGTTCCGCCGGGCGATCCTTCGATCCGGACGGAAGTTAGGTCCGCGGGCATTTTTCAGGGCCTCTGGACGGTGCGCTCGACCGACGGCGGCCGCACCTGGACGCCGCGCCGGCCGGTGACGGTCGCAGGCTTGCCGCCGCTGGCCGCGCGGGCGCCGGTGATCGAGCAGGCCGACGGCAGCCTGCTGCTGATCGTCAACGACTACAACCGATCCGACGGCAAAACGCGGGTGTGGGCTCGCATCCACTGTCTCCGGTCCATGGATCAGGGCGTGACCTGGGCGCAGCACGGTCTCGTCGGCGATGGGGCAGTGGACCGACTCCACTTCCTGGAGCCCGGTTGGGTCCGCCTGCGCGACGGTCGCATTCTGGCGATGCTGCGCACGCGCGGTGAAGGCGCAGCCGGGGTCCGTGAGGCGCCGCCCGCGGGCTATCTGTTCCAGACCGTCTCCGCCGATGGCGGCCGGACTTGGTCAAAACCGGCGCCGACGCCGATGTGGGGTTTCCCGGCGCACCTGCTCGAGTTGCGCGACGGCCGGGTCCTTTGCGCCTATGGGTATCGACAAAAGCCCTACGGGGTGCGCGCGACTCTCAGCCGCGACGGCGGCCGGGCTTGGGATGTGGCGGGGGAAATCGTCGTGCGCGACGACGGCGGCTCCGTCGACCTCGGGTATCCCGTCTCGGTGCAACTCGCGGATGACACCGTGTTGATGGCGTACTATTTCAATCAGGAACGGCCCGGAGAGCCCGAGACAGCGACGCGCTATATTGCGGGCACCCGGCTCCGCCTCTGACGAATTGGCGCCCCGCCTTTCCGCGAATGACGACCTACACGGTTCTATCCACCTTCCCCGGTCAGCGCAGTTCGGCCAACGTCGGCGACCAGTTGATCGAGATCGCCATCAAGCGTCTTCTGGAGCGGGAGCGGGGGGGCGTCAGGTTCCTCACGCTTTTTCGCGAGGAGCCCCTCGAGCCCCGGCTCGCCGAGGTCAACGCAACCGCGGCGATCCTGCTCCCGGGCTGTGCGATTAGGGACACGCCGATTCACCCGCTGGCGTACCGCCTGACCGCGAACCTCGACCAGCTCGAGGTGCCGCTCATTCCGATCGGGGCGAACTGGAACACCTATCCGGGCGATGCCGAGAGCCGGCGCGCGACGCGCCTGCCGGAGTCGACGGTGGCGTTCCTGCGGCGCATCTCGTCCCGCACGCCGCTGCTCTCGTGCCGGGAGCATCACGCCCGCGAGGTCCTACGGCGTCACGGAATCCCGAATACCATCATGACGGGCGACCCGGCCTGGTACGATCCGGACTGCTTCGGCCGCCCCTGGCACCGGCCGCGCGAGGTGAGGAGTGTCGCGTTCAGCCCGCCGCTCAGCGCCTGGTATCGCGACCAGGGCGTGGCCGTGCTCCGGTTGCTGCGTGACCTGTTTCCCGAGGCGCGCCGGTACTGCGCGATGCACCTCACGGACCGGCACGCCTCGCGCTTCTCCGACCGGGCGCCCACCAACGACGCGTCGATGCGGGGCGACGTGGCGGAGAAGAACCGGTTTATCCGCGAAGAGGCCGTGCGGCTGGGTTTCGAAGTGGTGGAACTTGCCGGCGACGTCGGCCGCCTGCTCGACTTCTATCCGCAGTGCGACCTCCACGTGGGCTACGAATGCCATGCGCACGTGAGCATGTTCCGGATCCGGCGGCCGTCGGTGCTGATTGCGGAGGACGCGCGTGGCGTGGGTTTCAACTACACGTTTGGAGCGGGCGGAGTGACGGGCTTCGTGCGCCGGCGCCCGGGCCTGCCGGCCGGCGCGGAACTCGGCGGCACGTCGGGCTACTGCGTGGCGGCCGACCAATACGATCTCGCGCCGGCGCGGGAGGATCTGACGGAGGAACTCGGCCAGTACTTGATGGAGGAGGTTGCGACCGGCTTCCGGCGCTATCTCGGCGTGGGCGCGCTGATCGACGACACGTACGCGAGTGCGATGGCTCCCTTTCTGCAAGCGCTGCCGGGCGGCCGCGACGATTGACGGCTGCACCGCCGGCGGCACGCTGCGCGTAGCCGCCCTGGCATGTCGCTCCCGCGAAATAGCCGGGCAAATTGGGTTGAACCGATTGGCGCGCATCGGAAAGTGCACGGCGTGATACCTTGCGTTTCCAGGCGAGCACGATCGTCTCGCTCGAGTCCGATGCCCTCCACGTTCTCCTCCCTGCGATCGATTTCCCTCGGGCTGGCGATGCTTGCATCCGGTTGGGCCGCCGCCGCCGCCGCGCCCGCTCCCGTCGCGTATCGGCTGCAATTGGACACGATTTCTGACGGCTACGATGGCCAGATGTGCTGGTTTCACCCCCGCGCGGGCGCGATTCCGGGCCCGACGCCCACGGTCGTGCTCACGATGCAGCGATGGAACCTGAAGCGGAGCGACGTCTTCTATCCCGTGGTATCGCTCCAGTCCTCCGATCTGGGCGCGAGCTGGTCGCCGATCGTCGAACACCAGGAAACCCTCGGACGGCATCGTCTCGATGCGACGCGCGAGGAAGCGATCTGCGACTTCACGCCGAAGTGGCACGCGGCGTCGGGCAAGCTGATCGGCACGGGGCACACGGTCTTTTATGCGAACGACGTGCTGATGGCCGTGCGGCCGCGGCATACCGTGTGGTCGGTCTACGATCCGGCGACGCGAGGGTGGACGGCGTGGGCGAAACTGGAAATGCCGGCGGAGCCCCGTTTCGGCAATGCCGGCGCCGGCAGCACCCAGCGGGTCGACCTCGCGAACGGCGACCTCCTGCTGCCGATCTACGCGAAACCAATCGACGCCAAGGCCTATCTCTCGACCGTCGTGCGCTGCCGGTTCGACGGAAAGAAACTCACGTACGTGGAACACGGCACCGAGCTCACCGTGGGGATTGACCGCGGCCTGTACGAGCCGAGCTTGGCGAAGTTCGGCGGCCGTTTTTTCCTGACCATGCGCAACGATCAGGCGGCGTACATCGCCCGCAGCGAGGATGGCCTGCGTTTCGAGGCGGCGAAGAAGTGGACGTTCGATGACGGCACCGATCTCGGCAGCTATAACACGCAGGCTCATTGGGCGACGCACGCGGACGGTCTCTTTCTCGTCTACACCCGGCGCGGCGCGAACAATGACAACGTCGCCCGCCACCGCGCCCCGCTGTTCATGGCGCAGATCGATCCCGACCGGCTCGTGGTGCTGCGTGCGACGGAGCGCGTGATCGTGCCGAACAAGGGCGCCCAGCTCGGCAACTTCGCCATCGTCGACGTGAACGAGCGCGAAACGTGGGTCACGACGTCCGAGGGGATGGCGCCCGGCAACCCCGCCCAGTATGGCTCCAACGGCCGCGTCTATGCCGCCCGAATCATTTGGGAAAAGCCGAACCGGGACTGGAACCGGCATTGAGCGGACGGCCTGCCCGTCCGCCTCGCCTTTCGTTAACTGCTGCCTTCATCATTGCCCATGAACGTCTCGTCTTCCCATCCGCTCTTCCGCCGTCTGGCCGGCGCGCTGCCGGCCGTCCTGCTCACCGCCCTGCTCAACGCGCAAGCGCCCGCCGGCGGCACCATCGAGGGTCGCGTGCTCAACGCCACCAGCGGGAACTACCTCAACAACGTCCGCGTCGCGGTGAAGGACACGCTCCTCGAGGCCGTGACGAATCAGAACGGCGAATACCGGATCTCCGGCGTGCCGTCCGGCCCGGTCAGCGTCAGCGCCAGCTTCACCGGTCTCACGCCGCTGGCGAAGACGGTGACGGTGGCAGCCGGCCAGACGGTGCGCGCCGATTTCGACCTCGTGCTCGCCGGGGCCGCCGCCGCGGCCGGAACGGACGTCGTCCAGCTCACGGCCTTCACGGTCGAGGAGCGCGAGCTCACCGCGCAGGGCGCCGCGCTGCATGAGCAGCGGGCCGCGCCGAACATCAAGAACGTCGTCTCGATGGAGGAATTCGGCGACCTGGGCATCACCAACCCGGGCCACTTCCTCACCTACGTCCCGGGCGTCTCCAACGTCTACAACACCACCGGCGAAGTCGAAGGCATCGGCATGCGGGGCATGGCCTCGAGCGGCACCCTCGTCATGTTCGACGGGTCCCTCGCGGCAAGCAATGATCCCTCGTCCCGCTCCTATAATTTCAGCGGCACGAGCACCGCGAATCTCGACCGCATCGAGGTGACCAAGGTGCCGACCCCCGATCTGCCGGCCAACGCGGTCGGTGGCTCGATCAACATGGTCACGCGCAGCGGCTTCAACCGGCGCACGGCGCTTTTCCGCTACAACCTGCTCGCCACCATCCAGGCAAAGGGGACGCACGGGAACATTCCCGACTTCGGCAAGAAGCTCGCCGGCACCGAGGGCAGGACCACCGCGCTCGGCATCCAGCCCGGCTTCGACCTGAGCTACAGCCGGCCGATCGGCGATTCGTTCGCGCTCACGCTCAACGCCGGCCGCAACGCCCGGTATCAGGATCGCGAGTACATGATCCCCGCCTGGGACCGGGTGCGGAACGTGCAGACCTCCGGCACGCTCAATTCGGTCCTCAACATTTTCTACCAGGATGTCGCCGCGATCGGCGGCGACTGGAAGACCGGGCGCAGCCTGTTCCGCGCCCGCTTCGATACCTCGCGCTACCACGCGATCACGCGTCAGAACCAGTTCGCCTACAATTTCGGCGCGGGCGCGACCGGCGGGGAGAAGTCGACCACGGGCGCCGCCACGGGCGTGGGCACACTCACCCAGAACGCCGGCGCCAATCCGAACCAGTACCGCCGGCTGCTGAACGGCCGCATCAGCCACGTCTACACCGGCGACCAGTGGAAGTTCGACTGGAACGCCGCCTACTCGGAGGCTCGCCGGATCTTCAGCGACATCGACGAGGGCATGTTCTATTCCGCCAATTCGACGCTGTCCAACCTCGTGATCTCGGGCGACGGCCTGGATGGCATCACGCGGATGGCGCTCCCTCGTCTCGCCGTGACCAGCCGGACCGGCGCCCCGGTAAATCCGTATGATATCCGGCAATACACCCTCAACAGTGCGACCAGCGGCCGGATGTACTTCAAGAACACCGTCGGCAGCGCCGTGGCCAACGCCACCCGGACGTTTGCCACCGCGATCCCGCTCACGCTGAAGGCCGGCGTCATGATCGAGAGCACCGAGCGCGACAACTGGACCGAGAGCTTGTCGTGGAACTTCCGGCCCCCGGCGGCCGCCGGGGGACAGATCGTGGGCAACTACGACCTGATCGCCGATGCCTACTCCTCCCGGCGCACGTTCAACGATGGCGTGAAGATCAACTTCGTCAGCACCGAGAAGCTTTACGAGATCTACAAGCAGCGCCCCGATTACTTTCAGTTGAACGAGCCCGCCGCCTACACGAACCGGGTCAACAGTTCGAAGCTGCTCAAGGAAACGATCTCGGCCGCCTACGTGCGGGGCGACATCAAGGCCCTGGACAACCGGCTCTGGATCGTGGCCGGCGTGCGCTTCGAGAAGACCGCCGACAAGGGGTACGGGCCGCTGAACGACATTCGTGCGACCTACCAGCGGAACGCCGCCGGCCAGATCATCCTCGGCGCCAACGGCCGGCCCGTGCCGATCGTGGCCGACGCCCTGACCCTCGCCAAGCTGCAGTTCCAGGAGCGCGCCGCGTACAGCGAAAAGGACT
>JBEIHL010000157.1:0-6824 GCA_040381375.1 Opitutaceae bacterium | reverse complement strand
GGCGGCCTGCGCTTCACGCAGTTCTACAACACCGCGCGCTGCTCACCCACGCGCGCGGCGTTGCTCACCGGCCTGCATCCCCACCAAGCCGGCATGGGCACCCTCGCGGAGGACCCCGGCAAGCAGGCGCCGGCCACCGCGGCGCTCGGCTATCGCGAAGTCCTGGGCCGCGACGCCGTCACGCTCGCGGAGGTGCTCCGCCCCGCCGGCTACCGCAGCTACCTCGCCGGCAAGTGGCACCTCGGCTACCACGGCGCGGAAAAATGGCCGCTCGCCCGCGGCTTCGACCGTTTCTACGGGCTCATCTCGGGCGCGAGTTCCTTCCACGCGCCCACGGCACCCCGCGGCCTCACGCTCGACAACAACGCGCTCCCCACGCCCACGCAAAAGGACTACTACATTACCGACGCCTTTACGGACCACGCGATCGAGTTCCTCGGCGAGCATCCGCGCGCGCAGCCGTTCTTCCTCTACCTCGCCTTCACCGCGCCACACTGGCCCCTGCACGCGCGCGACGAGGATATCAAGAAATTCACCGGCCGCTACCGCGGCGGCTGGGATCAACTCCGCGAGCAGCGCTTCGCGCGCCAGCGCGAGCTCGGCATCGTGCCAGCTGACACGAAGCTCTCCCCGCGCGACGATGGTGCGCGGGCTTGGGACACCCTGAAGCCCGACGAACACGCGCAGCTCGACTATCGCATGGCCGTCTACGCGGCGCAGGTCCACCGCATGGATCACAATGTCGGCCGGCTGGTCGCGCATCTGCGCGGGCGCGGGCAGCTCGAAAACACGCTCATCCTTTTCCTCTCCGACAACGGCGGCTGTGCCGAGCCCTACACCGATCTCGGTGGCGGCGCGTTTGCGGCCGTGAACCAACCCGCTGCGGCGGGCTCGGGCGGGCGCGCTTTGGGCACCGGCGGCTCCTCCTACGGCACCGGCTGGGCCAACGCCTCCAACACACCCTTTCGCCGCTACAAGGCACGCCTGCACGAAGGCGGCATTGCGACACCCCTTATCGCCCACTGGCCTGCCGGCCTGAAGACAAAACCCGGCGCACTCACTTCGTCGGTCGGCTACCTCATCGATTTTATGCCGACCATTCTCGATGTCACCGGCGCGACCTACCCGCGCGAATTCGCCGGCCAGACCATCCAGCCCTTTGTCGGCCGCAGCCTCGCTCCCGTCCTGAGCGGCACCGACCTCCCCGAAAACCGGTGGCTCTACTGGGAGCAATATAACAACAAAGCCGTGCGCCACGGCGCCTGGAAAGCCGTGCAATCTGCCGAGCCCAATTCCCCATGGGAACTCTACGATCTCTCCACCGATCCCACCGAACTCCGGGATCAAGCCACCGCCCAACCCGCCCGCCTCAACGAACTCACCGCCGCCTGGACCACTTGGGCCCACACCCACCGCGTGCTTCCCAAGACCGTCGCGCCCTGATCCTCTCGCCAAGGTCGCACGCTCCGCGCCGGTCCGCTCGCTGCCCGGCAGCGCTCGATCTCACTTGTCTGCCGTTCTTTCTTTTTTCCTCTTTCGCAAACTCTTTCTCCCTACCCGCACCGATGTGGAAAATCGTCAGAAGAATGTGTGCGGCCCACCCTTGTTGGCCCGCTCACCTGCTCACCAGAATCCCCCCGTTTCGGTTTTGAGTTCGCGGCCCCAACCCACCCCTGATCCCCATGCGCCTCCTCGCCCTCCTCACCCTCGCCATCCCCGCTCTCCAAACCCACGCCGCGACCGCCCTCGCTCCGGCTCCTCTCAAAGACGACCCCATTATCCTCACGCCCTTCTCCGTCTCGACGAACAAGGACGTCGGCTACCTCGCCAACGACACCCTCGCCGGCTCACGCCTGCGCACGAACCTCGCCGACGTGCCCAATGCCATCTCGGTCTTCACGCCCGAGTTCATCGCCGACCTCAACGCCTTCAATGAGGCCGACCTCATGCGCTACTCCTCCGCCGCCGTGCCCGAGCGCACCGACCAGACTGCCGCCGCGCAGGGCATCGCCATGGACACCGGCGGTTTCCAATTCCGCATTCGCGGTCAGCAAGCGTCGCGCTCGCGCAACTATTTCGGCAGCTCGATCATTCCCGATACCTATAACGCCGAGCGGTTCGAGGAAGCCCGCGGCCCCAACGCCATTCTCTTCGGCCTCGGCGGCGCCGGCGGCATCTTGAACACCTCTACGAAAATCGCGCGCGCGCAGCGCACGTTCACGCAGGTCGGTCTCACCACCGACAACGTCGGCCTCCGCCGCGCCACCCTCGATCACAACCACCGCCTCGGCGCCCGTGCGGCCGTGCGCGTCAATGTGCTTCACCACGACACCGACGGCTGGCAGGAAGACTCCTTCGCCGAGGGCCGGCGCCTCCACCTCACCGGCACCTGGCGCCCCTGGGACAAACTCACCGTCCGTGCCGAGGTCGAATACGGCCACGTGAAGAACTCGCTCACGCGCCTCTACGCCCCGTTCGACAACGTCTCGCTCTGGCGCACGAGCGGTTCACCGATCGTCAATGGCCTCGCCGCCGCCAACACCCCGCTCGGCATCGGCAAACGCGCCGCCACCACGCGCCTCACGTTTGTGGGCAACGACGACACCATCCGCAATTTCGCGCAGACCGTCTTCAGCCAACCCGCCGCCAACCGCAGCAACTCCGTCATCCTGCCCGGGGACTGGGCGGCGTTCGAGCCGCGCGCACCGTTTCCGCAAACCGCGAGTTTCTCCGGCCCCGGCGGTGCCAGCGAATACAAACAAAAGCTGTTTGGCGCCGTGGTCGAAGCCGAGCCATTCAAAGACTTCTTCTTGGAGTTCGCCGCCGTGAACGACCTGCGCGACCATGATGTCTACGACACCACGAACGACGTGTATCGCGTCCTCGGCGAGCCCGGAAACACTTTCCGCGACGGCGCCTCCAATCCCTACGCCGGTCTCTACTATACGGATACGCGCTGGGTTCTCCGGCGCGCGCGCGAAAGCGGTGAGCGCTTCCGTCTTACCGCTTCCTACCAGCTCGATCTCGGAAAATTCGGGCGACACAACTTATCCGCCCTCGGCAGTCGCGACAATACCGGCAACCCGCGCTACGTCGCCTTCCTCGTGGCCGACGGCTCGCCGTTCAACGCCCAACCGCAGAACGCGGCCAACCAGCTCTGGACCCGCCGCTACATCACCAACCCCGCCGACAGCTCCCAGTTCGCCGCGCCCGATTTCCGCCGCGTGCCGCGCACGTTCACCGCCGTCGTCGATCCCAACACCGCGGCGCGGACGTTCACCACCGCCTGGGCCTACAACGAGCGCAACGACCAGTGGGGCCACGGCGACGCGCGCCTGCTCGCGCTCCAGAGCTACTTCTTCAACGACCGCCTCATCTCCACCGCCGGCTGGCGTTACACCGAGGTGATCAACTATGCGCGCCCGACCAACAGCCCCAACACGCAGCTCGCCGCCCGCCCCGATTCGTTCGGCGAACTGCGCTTCATCGGCGCCGCCCCGCCTGCGCAGCCCTACGATTTCGAGCGCCGCAGCTTCGGCGTTGTCGCCAAGGCCACCAAGTGGCTCTCCGCCTACTACAACTATTCCGAAAACGCCCAGCCACCCGGCACCACCCAAACACTCATCCCCGACGACTCGCCTTTCCCCCTGAATTCCGGCCAAGGCCGCGATGCCGGTGTGACGGTCTCGCTCTTCAGCGGCCGCGCTTTTCTTCGCGCCGGTTGGTTCAGCACCGCGTCCGTCGATCAAGCGGCCGCGTTTGCCGCGGGCAATGTCTCCGAGCGCAACGATCGCATCATGGACGCCCAGCTGGCCGCGGGTCTCATCAACCCCGCTAACGTCCCGCGTTTCGTCGGCGGCGCCTTCGACTTGGTCGACCTTGCGACCGACGGCTACGAATTCAGTTTCACCGGCAACGTCACGCCCGCCTGGCGCGTGATCATCAACCTCTCGAAGACCGAATCCGTGCAGACCAACATGCTCAAGCGCAGCCGCGCCGCCGCCGCACGCGTCCTCCCACTCTGGCAGAATCCCGCGGCGCAGAGTCTGCAGACGACCGCCGGCGTCTCGGTCGCACAGGAGATTGTCAACTATCAGAACTGGCTCGCCGCCACCACCGCCGTGGAAAACGTTGGCACCATCGGCCACCGCGAGCTCGAGGCGCGCGCGTTCACGCGCTACGATTTCCGCGAGGGCGCGCTGAAGGGCGCTTTCATCGGAGGCGGTATCAGCTACGGCAGCGCCCCCGTGATCGGCCGCAGCACCGCAGGCACGCTCTTCAAAGCCAACATCCGCCGCGAGGCCGACGTGCTCCTCGGCTACCGCACCCGCCTGCCCCAATGGATCGGCCGCGCCGGCGTCGATTTGCAGTTCAACGCCACCAATCTCCTCCAACAAAAAGACTACACTCTCGTCCGTCGCGACCCCGACGGCCAACTCTTCCGCGCCGCCGTCAACGCGCCAACGAACTACTCGCTCAGCGCGCGCTTCAATTTTTGATCCGCTCTCTCGCGTCACTCTTCACCTAGAATCTATTCCATCCAACCAACCGATCTTTACCATGCGCTTTCTTCGTATTCCGTTTTTGTTTTCCGCGTTGCTGTTGCTCACCGGAAAACCCCTCCCGGATCCGATCCCCCTGAAAATCCAGTTTCCTATCGGTTGAACGCGGTCCCGTTGCAGCATGACGCCATGACAAAGACACGTTCCACCAAAGCCCCGCCACTAAACCCCTGGACCACCCGGCTCAAAAGCGGCAAGACGCCCAAGCGGGTGCGCCTGGACAAGGATTTTGCGGGCATCAAGGCAGGCACCCTGCTGTTCGTGGGAACACCGCCCATCATCGACGCCTACCTGCGCAAGGTGCCACACGGCGAGACCCGCACCATCGAGCGCATGCGCCGCGAACTGGCCCGCGCCCACCAGTGCGAAGCCACCTGCCCGGTCAGCACGGCCATTTTTCTGCGCATCGCCGCCGAGGCGGCAATCGAAAACCTGCAGCAGGGCACGGCCATCACCGACATCAGCCCGTTCTGGCGCGTGATCGCGCCGGATTCCACCATTGCCCGGAGATTGCCCGTGGACTCCGCCTGGATCGCCCACCAGCGCACACTGGAACAGGCCTGAGCCCGGTGGCCCCGCCAGGCACGCAGGGCCGGCATGCGACCGGGCCCGGGCCGCGCCGTCCCTGTTAGGCTTGCACACATGCGTGTCTCCAGCATTCTCGACCGTGTCGCCGGCCTGGGCTCCGACAAATGGCGGGTGCATGTCCGCGCCCGCCAGTTGCAGGCCCGGGGCGAAGCGGTGATCCTGCTGACCATCGGCGAGCCCGACCAGCCGACACCCGGGGAACTGATCGCCACCACCCATCGCGCGCTGCAGGCCGGACGGACCGGTTACTCCAGCGGCCGGGGCGAATCCGCCGTGCTGCAGGCGCTGGCCCACAAGTACAGCCTGCGGACCGGCAGATCCATCGGCAGCGACCAGTTCGTGTGGGTGCCCGGCACGCAGAGCGCGCTGTACCTGCTGCTGACCGCGCTGGTGGAAACCGGCGATCAGGTGCTGGTGCCCGACCCCTGCTACGCCACCTACCATGGCCTGGTGCGGGCCACCGGCGCGCAGATCGTGCCGGTGGCATTGCGTGCGGAGGAAGGTTTTCGGCTGCAGGCTGCGGATGTGGCGCGCGCCGTCACGCCGGCGACGCGGGCGATCTTCCTGAACTCGCCGCACAACCCCACTGGCGCGGTGCTGACCCGGGACGACATCCGCAGCATCGGCGCAGTGGCCCGGGCACACGACCTGTGGATCGTGAGCGACGAGGTCTATGAATCACTGGTTTTTGCGGGCCCGTTCGCCTCGCCGTTCGACGAGCCGGAGCTGGCAGACCGCACGGTCGTGGCCTCGTCGCTGTCCAAGTCCCACGCAGCGCCGGGCTTTCGGGCCGGGTGGTGCGCCGGCTCGCCGGCCTTCATCAGCCGCCTGCTCCCGCTGGCCGAGACCATGCTGTTCGGTTCGCAGCCCTTCATTGCCGACATGGCGGTCGAAGCCCTGTCCCGCGAATTCGCCATCACCGCGCAGATGCGGGACGACTACGCCCGCCGGGCCCGGTTGGTGGCAGACGCACTGGCCGGCGCGCCGGGCCTTCGCGTGCACCCGCCGCAGGCCGGCATGTTCGTGATGCTGTCGGTGGACGGGCTGGGGCTGGACGGCGAGGCGTTCGCACTGCGCCTGCTCGACGAAGAGCGGGTGGCCGTGATGCCTGGCGGTGCATTTGGCGATGTGGCTGCCGGGATGGTGCGCATGAGTCTGACGGTGCCGGATGCGGCTCTGGCGCAAGCCTGCGATCGCATCGCGGTGCTGGCCCGGCGGCTGGCGCTATTGCGGCCACTGGCACCGGACGGCTAAGCCGCGAGCAAGGCGGCGTTGCCCCCCGCCGCCGTGGTGTTGATGGTGACCGTCTGCTCCGCACAGAACCTGTACAGGTAGTGCGGCCCGCCCGCCTTCGGCCCGGTGCCGGACAGTCCCTCGCCGCCGAACGGCTGCACCCCCACCACCGCGCCGATCTGGTTGCGGTTGATGTAGACATTGCCCACATGGGCGGCATGCGCCAGTGCCTGTGCCCGGCTGTCGATGCGGGTCTGAATGCCGAGCGTGAGGCCATACCCGAGCGCGTTGATCTGGTCGATCACCCGGGCCGGGTCGCCGCTCCAGCGCACGATGTGCAGCACCGGGCCGAAGATTTCCTGCTGCAGGTCCGCGATGGCGCGCACCTCGAAAGCGTGCGGACGCACCAGATGCTGCAAGCCCCCGGCTGGCGACGGCGCT